>JAVEZX010000028.1:0-26179 GCA_034002785.1 Bacteroidales bacterium | reverse complement strand
CCGTTCTATAAAAAATGTCCATTTGCAGTCGTACTGATAAAAAAAAGCGACACCCGGTCCGGATGTCGCTAAAATTTTAAGAATCAGGTAGTCTGATTATTTCTTCAGAACCGTGTCCAGAACCTTCTGCTTGTCAAGTTTCTTTGTGCAGAAGAACCAGTCGTAGCAGGTCATCTCTTCCTTGCTTTCCATACGCTGCTTGGCTACGCCGCATGAACCGGCTGTGGGAACGATCACATCATCGCCCGGCTGCCAGTCGGCAGGCAGTGCAACTGAGAATGCATCAGCAGTCTGAAGGCCAACTACCACCCTGTAGAGCTCCTGGAAATTACGGCCCAGGCTGAGGGGGTAATAGATGATTGTACGGATGATCCCCTTGGGGTCAATAAAGAATACTGCCCTGACAGCCTTTGTGCTGCTCTCGCCCGGCATCATCATGCCGTATTTACCGGCTACAGACATGGTGATGTCTTCAATAAGCGGGAAGTTCACCTCAACATTCTTCATCCCCTTATACTCGATCTTTTCCTTGATTGTACGCAGCCATGCGATATGGCTGTAGAGTCCGTCAACGGAAAGGCCGACGAGCTTCGTGTTGGCTTTTGCAAACTGCGCCTCCATTGAGGCAAACGTCATAAACTCGCTTGTGCATACCGGAGTAAAGTCCGCGGGATGGCTGAAGAGAATCACCCAGCTGCCTGAGTAGTCAGCCGGGAAATTGATCTCGCCCTGCGTTGTTACTGCCTTGAATTCCGGTGCCTTGTCGCCTATGCGCGGCATTGCATTTACTTGTGTGTTTTCCATGATTATTATTTAATTGATTACTTAATTATTGCCTTCTTGCGAGCATCAGCTCGAGGTCTTCCCTGAGCGCATCCAGATCCTCCTCATGTTCAACTTCCTGTGACAGGATTGTGAGAATGATGTTATATGTAACGGGGTCACCTTCGCGGGTCAGGTCGAGAAGATGGCTGTAAACCTTGATTGCGCACTGTTCGCCCTTGATATTCTGTTCCAGGACTTTTTCGACATACGGATCCGTGGGTGCGTCATAACCGCAGTTGGTGATTTTCCCCCACTCTTCCGGTGAAAGAACCGGTGTTCCGCCAAGCTGAACGATCCTTGTTGTAAGGAGTGCTGCATGCGAAAGCTCTTCCGTGGCATGGAGATCAAGCTCAGCGATCACTGCGTCCTTCATCGGACCCTTTACCACCTTGGCGCCTATCCAGTACTGGTAGTAAGCCAGCCACTCGTCGGCCAGCGCCTTGTTCAGAAGGTTGATGAGCTCATCAACATTCATCTTTACGATTTCTCTTCCTTTTTGTGCCATATTGAAATGTTTTGGAATTTTGGTTACGGGTTATTTTGCCGGATACTTTATACCGAGCCCTTTGGCTACAAGCATTGCAAGCTCCTTGTCAGCCTTATGGAAATGGTCAAGCTGACGCATCAGAATCTCCTTTTTCTTCGGGCCCGACACACCCTTCAGGGCGCCCACGAAGTTTGCCACGGTATTGGCTCTCTCCTGGTCGGTCATGACTTTTCTGAAGAGGGCTCCTGCCTGAGAGTAGTGGTCATTGTCGTTCTTATTGCGATCCCAGGTGTCCGCCACATCCGATTCAAGGCTCATCGGCGGCTCTTTGTATTCCTTATCTGCCTCAATATCGTCAAAGCTGTTCGGGAAGTAGTTGGGAGCAGAACCTCCATTGCCGTCAAGCGCCAACAAACCGTCTCTCTGGTGATTGTGCACCGGTACAATGGGTCTGTTTACCGGGAGCTGCTCGTAGTTGGCGCCCAGCCTGTAGCGGTGTGCATCAGGATAGGCCAGTATTCGTCCCTGGAGCATTTTGTCCGGTGAGAGACCAATTCCCGGAATTGTATTTGAGGGGGCGAATGCTGCCTGTTCTACCTCGGCGAAATAGTTTGCAGGAATCTCATTCAGCTCCATCACACCGGCTTCGATGAGAGGAAATTCCTTGTGCGGCCATACTTTTGTCAGGTCGAAGGGGTTCCATCTGAACTTCTTCGCCTGGGCTTCGGTCATAACCTGGATCTTCAGGGTCCACTTCGGGAAATCCTTCCTGTTGATTGCCTCAACGAGGTCGCGCTGCGAGTAGTCAGGGTCCTTGCCGCGAATTTCATCGGCCTGCGGGCCTGTGAGGGTTTTGTTGCCCTGCTGTGTCTTGAAATGGAACTTCACCCATATCCTTTCATTCTTTTTGTTATACATTGAGAATGTGTGGCTGCCGTATCCGTTCATGAACCTGTAACCGTCGGGCGTTCCCCTGTCGCTGAACAGGATCATCACCTGGTGGAGGCTCTCCGGGTTGAGGCTCCAGTAATCCCACATCATTGTGGGGCTCTTGAGGTTGGTTTTCGGATCACGCTTCTGGGTGTGGATGAAATCGGGGAATTTCTTTGCATCCTTGATGAAGAAAACCGGTGTGTTGTTGCCAACCAGGTCCCAGTTGCCATCCTCGGTGTAGAACTTGACGGCGAATCCCCTGGGATCCCGTTCTGTGTCGGCGCTCCCTTTTTCTCCGCCCACGGTTGAGAAGCGGACCAGCACACGGCATTTATTGCCGACCTTGCTGAAGAGTTTCGCCTTTGTGTATTTTGTGATGTTTCCGGTTACTGTGAAGGTGCCGAAAGCGCCTGTACCCTTGGCATGTACAACCCTCTCGGGTATCCGTTCACGGTTGAAGTGAGCCAGTTTCTCATGGAGATGATAATCCTGAAGCAGAACCGGTCCCCTGGGACCTGCGGTCATGCTGTCTTCGTTCTCGAAGAAGGGCCTGCCCGATGCTGTGGTGAGTTTCTTCTTTGCCATGTCGTTTGGATTTAGTTTATGCCAGTTATCTTTTTTTGACTGTCTCCCTGTTGTCAGTAAACCTGCCGACAATCTGCAGCTTTATCTCCTCAATCAGGAAGGAGGGAATCTCCTTGTTTCTGAAATAGTTGTGCAGAATCTCATTGAGTTCCTCATCATAATAGTCCTCTATGCGGTCACAGTGCGTGCAGTATATATGATGGTGAGTATCCTTCACCGCATCATACCGCAGGAGTCCGCTGTCGGTTTTCACCCTCCTGAGGATATCTTTTTCAACAAGCGTGTCGAGTGTTTTATAGACTGTGCCGGTTGCAATATCCGGGTGTTTTTTCCTTATGAACTGGCTGACCTCATCGGCTGTGGGATGATCATGAAGCATATCCACCGCCTCGTATACTGCCAGCCGCTGGGGTGTCACCCGAAGGCCGTTCCTCTTCAGTTCTGTCCTGTAATCTTCAATATTCATCATCTAGGAATAATTCCTATCAAGGAATAAACAAATATAAGATAAAATAATCAGCAAACAAAATATATTTTATGCAAAAAGTGATTAGAAATCATTCAATACAACTGTATTAAATATAAGCTAAACAGAATAGAGTCTGTCCAGCACGTCAAGCATTATCTCATCAACGTTTTCACGGTTTTCTATTGCCACAGTCATTCCGTATGCTGCGGCGCCGGTGGTTCCGCCGCCTTCTTTCCCGTTCATCATTGCAGTGAACCTGCGCGAGAGTTTTCTGAACCATCGTTCCGGAAGGATTCTGGAGAGCGTCTTGACAACAGAGATTAGCACATTGGAAGAAGCTTCGCCTATCTTATGGCCTTCCACCACTGCGAGGGACTCTTTCAGTGCATCGAGGAACTCCGATTCATGGCCGGTATTGATGCTTGAAACGGTTATGTGCAGGGCAGGAGGGAACTGCAGCTTGTCGAGGTTCCAGCCTCGTTTTGCCAGTTCATCGCCTACCCTGTAGATGTCATGACGGTCAGAGCAAAAGGAGAAGACGCTCATCACCGGATTGCCAATAACCTTTAGTCCCGGCAGGGATTCGATGCCTTCCTTCAGTCGTTGGGTTGAATTCATAACCTTTGCAGCCATCCTCTGGTAACCGTCGTGACCGTAGGTTTTCAGTGCAGCCCAGGCTCCTGCGATTGGTGCTCCCGACCTGGTGCCGAGCATTGTGGGTGAAGCGTATAGTCCTCCCGGCCAGTTCCTTCACCGGGTCAATAACCCCGTAAGGAAAACAGGGCGCAGAGGCGGAGAGCATCACTGTATTCCCGGTGATAAGCTTTTCGACCTCAGAGACATCGACCCGTTTATCCGGAGAAAGAGGGGCATATTTAGCCTGAACGCCCGTGAGATGGCAGGCTTTTGAAAAAGCAGGGTGAGTGGATAGGGGGGCGATCATCTCTGGACTAAGTATTTCCGGCCGTGTCTTATGAGCCCTGTCGCGTCCCGTCTTGACCGCCATGATTATGCTTTCCGAGCCTCCTGAGGTCATGTTTCCTGCCCAGTCTTCCCCGGCATGAAGGAGATCTGCAACCATTGCCACTGTTTCGTTCTCCATTTTCCTGAGAGATGAGAAGAGTGAGGGGTTTAGTGCGTTTTCATGGCAGAAGAGACGGTAAGCCTGTTCAATGGCCTTCGATTCCCTTCCGCCGGGGTGGTAGATGTAGCCGAACATCCTGCCATCCTTCCATGTCACGTCCTTCGATTTGAGTCCGGTTATCTGCGAAAGAACCGAATCAGCATCAAGGCCTGTTTCAGGGAAGCGGACAACCCGCTTGTTCATATGGTAACTTTATTAGGCGATTGTTGTTATAATCAAAGTTAGGCCATCCGAAAGGCGATGTCAAGTAGCTGATTTATATATTTATCGTTATTTTTGTGGCCTCAAAAAGATTAAAATGACAAGACTGAAATCCTTTACATTCTCAGCGTTGCTGCTGATATCCATGGCAATAGTGAACGCACAGGTTCTTGAACCGGTCAGCTGGACCTTCAAGAGCGAGAAGAAGAGTGACACTGGCTATGAGATAATAATGACGGCGTCCATTGATGACACTTGGCATCTCTATGCAATGGACATTCCTGAAGGAGGCCCTATTGCAACAAGTTTTAAATTTGATACCTTGGAGTTTTATACCCTCGATGGTAAACCGGTAGCTGTAAATGAGCCGGTGGTTAAGTTTGATAACAGCTTCGGGATGGATATCGGGATGCACAGCGGCACCACCGAATTCAGGCAGAAGATTACCGTTAATAAATTGCCGGTTACCGTAAGCGGTATCGTGACCTTCATGTCGTGCGATGATTCACAGTGTCTCTCGCCGCGTGATGTAGAGTTCTCGGTAGTTATAGGCGGTGATGCCGTCCCGGCTATTGATGCTGCCTCCGGTACGCTTGCTGCCGGTGCAGACGGAGGTGCTGTGACAGATGCTCCGGCCGGCAAATCCGGAAAGGGATTCTTGAAGTTCTTCCTTCTTTCGATGCTTGCAGGTCTGGCCGGTATACTCACCCCGTGCGTCTTCCCGATGATACCGATGACCGTTGCTTTTTTCTCACAGGGTAGCGGATCGAAAGGTTCGGCAATAGGCAAGGCACTCATATTCGGACTTTCTATAGTACTTCTTTACTCGTCACTTGGCATAATCGTATCACTCACCAGCGCAGGCGCAGGCTTCGCAAATACACTCAGCACACACTGGATCCCGAACCTGCTGTTCTTCACTCTCTTCCTTGTGTTTGCTGCATCATTCTTCGGAGCGTTCGAGATTGTCCTTCCCTCAAAATGGGTTAGCTCAACTGATTCGAAAGTAGACAGGGGCGGCGCCCTGGCGGCCTTCTTCCTGGGACTGACAACCGTTCTGGTTTCCTTCTCCTGCACCGGCCCGATAGTGGGTGCTCTGCTGGTCGAGGCTGCCTCCGGCGATGTGCTTCGGCCCACCATAGGAATGTTCGGGTTCGGGCTTGCCTTTGCACTGCCATTCACACTCTTTGCACTCTTCCCCTCCTGGCTGAACAAGATGCCCAAGTCGGGCGGATGGCTCAACTCTGTCAAGGTGGTGCTGGGATTCATAATGCTTGCATTCAGCCTCAAGTTCGCATCAACGGTCGACACAGTCTATAACCTCGGGATACTCTCAAGGGATATCTACCTGGCTATATGGATAGTGCTGTTCGTGCTGCTGGGTCTCTACCTGATGGGCAAGATCAAATTCTCGCATGACAGCGACGTGCCTCACATCGGGATCTTCAGGCTTGTGCTCATCATTGCATCATTCACCTTCGCCCTCTACCTGTTGCCGGGTCTCTTCGGGGCGCCGCTGACGCGAATCTCTTCGCTGCTGCCTCCGCGAGAGACATCGGGATTCAACCTGCTGAAGGCGATCAGCGAGAACAGAGGAACGACGGCACCGGGTCTGGTGACCGCAACCTCGTCATCGCTCTGCGAAGAACCTAAATACGCCGATTTTCTTCATTTTGAATACGGACTGGAGGGTTATTTCGACCTGGAACAGGGACTGGCATGTGCACGGGAGCTTGGCAAGCCGGTGCTGATAGACTTCAAGGGTCATGCCTGTGCAAATTGCAAGGAGATGGATGCCCGCGTATGGTCAGACCCGGGCGTGCAGCAGCGGCTGAGGGATAATTTTGTGCTGGTGGCCCTGTACGTGGATGACCGGACCAAGCTGCCTGAGAACGAGGTGTTTGTTTCAAAGGTCGACGGCAAGGAGAAGAAGACAATTGGCAAAAAGAACGAGGATATTGAGATTTCGATGTTCAATACCAACACGCTCCCTCTTTATACTATTGTTGATCCCTCGGGTAAGCCGCTGATAGAGACGCGTGGAACGAACTTTGACATTCAGGCCTATATCGACTGGCTTGACAGAGGCGCAGAGGCCTATCGTAATAAGTAAGATCCGACGGGCTATTCCAGGTGCCAAATAGTATAAGGAGCCGGGTCCATTCATGGATCCGGCTTCGTTTTTTCCTGTTTCAACCCCGGAAAACCTGCCATTCGCTTCTTCAATTTCTGTTATACAATACCTGTGGCTCAATTTTCCCGGGAAAGATGTACATTTACACCTAAGAGTAAAAGTGTAAATAATACATTTAAAACCTATGAAAACGAGTCCTGTTGTATTGCTTGCTGTTGCGTTAGTGCTGGTTTGGGCCGGTCAGGCGGAGGTTTTTGCCCAGAAAAAGACTGATAATCAAAATGGTGTATGGGCCGGACCGGTGACTGAATGGCCCAGGGTGATACCTGCCAGGATCAAGGACGGAGAAAACGGCGACTTTTTTGTGATGACCCTCGGGGAGGTGAACACCCCTCTTGCACAGGGGACATTTGATCCGGTCAGGGACCAGGTAACCCTTAGGGACGGGACTGTAATAAGCAATTACTACCGTGATTCACTTGGAGTGAAGTTTTATAAACCGCTTTCAAAGGAGATATTTCCGTTGCCGCCGTCAGGACTTTGCACATGGTACTTTTACTACCAGCACATAACAGACAGGGAGGTGAGGCTCAATTCCGACTGGATAGCAGAAAACCTGAAGCCCTACGGTGCTAAATATGTACAGGTAGATGATGGCTGGCAGGCGCTCTCCGCTACCGGGAGGAAAGGTTCACGCGACTGGACCGGATTTGATCCGAACTTCTCCGGGGGAATGGCTGACCTGGCATCATACATTAAGTCAAAAGGACTCGTGCCGGGGATCTGGATTGCACCCCACGGGCAGTCGAATGCGGAGGTTGTCAAACAAAATCCCGGCGTGTTTATCCTGAAGCCCGACGGTACCTCTCCCTCGAAGACCTGGGAGGGCGACTGGCTCCTGGATCCGACTTCGAAAGCAGGCAAGAGCTACTTTCATGATCTCTTTGTCACAATGGCTGACTGGGGATATGAGTATTACAAGATTGACGGCCAGCCTATCGTAGTTGATGAATACTCGAAGCATTCTGAATTCATGGCTGTACCAGGCGGGGCAGCTGACTCACTCTACAGGGTCACTCTTGACATCATCAGGGATGCGATAGGTGATGAGAGCTTCCTTCTCGGTTGCTGGGGTCTCCCGATTGAAGGAGCAGGAATCATGGACGGCACGCGCACGGGGGGTGATGTTGTCCTTGGATGGGACGGCTTTTTCACTGCCCTGGATCCGACAATGGAGAGTTACTGGCAGCATAATATCGTATGGTATACTGATCCTGACGTCATGCTTCTGCGTCAGCCGCTTACAGTTGAGCAGGCGCGGGTATGGGCCACGCTTCAGGGTCTGACGGGCCAGGCTCTCATGTCGTCTGACCGTCTGACCGACCTGTCGGCAGAGAGGGTTGATATGATGAAGAAAGTGTACCCGGCTGTTGACATCAGGCCGCTGGACCTGTTCCCGGCAGGCGCGAGGAAGAGGATTTGGGATCTGAAGGTCAATCATCTGGGCAGACAGTATGATGTAACCGGCCTCTTCAACTTCGATGCATCAAAACCGGTCACCCTGAATCTCAACTGGAAGGAGCTGGGCATAGATACGGGAGGGCCTGTACATGTGTTCGACTACTGGAACGGTGAATATATGGGAGCCTGGGAATCGGGCATAGGACTTGAGATAATGCCCGCCAGCGTGCGTGTGCTGACTCTTGTTCCCGATAACGGGAAGATACAGCTGGTAAGCACCAGCAGGCACATCACCCAGGGATGGGTTGACCTCAGGGAGCTCACGTCGGATGATCAGGGTACTGTAATCAGTGGCATCAGTACACTGCCGGCAGGGAATGAATACAAGCTTCATTTCGCTTATCCCAGGGGTAAATACTACAGGGTGAAGAGTGTTACCGCTGTTATGGGCAAGAAGAAGCTGGCTTTCACTGCAAATTCCCACCAGGGGTGGGCCGAGGTTTCATTTACCGCACCCCTGACAGGAGACATCTCCTGGACTGTTTCCTTCGAGACTGATTATGCCTACAGCTATACTACGAGGCAGCCAGATGGTGTCAGCGCAGTGCCTGAGGGCCTGGATGCGGTGCGCGTCACCTGGAGGTCACAGTACTATCTTAATTCCGGGTACCAGGTATATCTCGACGGCAAATTGCTGGGATATACTCCCAACTCATTTTACCTGATCAGCGGCCTGGATCCGCTCAGGGAATATTCAGTGGACGTGAGGACGGTCTGGGATGACGGAACAGTAAGCCAGCGTAATCAGAACGATACCAGAAAACATGATGTCACATTCACGATCTCACAATTGTTGCCAGGTGAGGTTTCGCTCTCCGAGATGAGCTTCACGGGATCGATGTCGCGGTTCTCATGGCCCGTTACGGTTGACAGTGTGCGTTATACAGGCAGCTTCGGGATGTCAGGCGGGATGGTCAGGAAGTATGATATCGGGGGAGTCTTCAGCAGTTTCAGTGCATCGGTGGCAGTGGATGACAATATCCGTAGGGCAAGGCCGGGACAGACAGTTGTCTTCATTGTCAGTGGTGACGGAAAGGAACTGTGGAGGAGTACTCACCTTGGTGCCGATGATGCACCGGTTAGCTTTGATATAGCTCTTGCCGGGGTGAAGGAACTGGAACTGGCAGTTGAGAGTGGCGACGGCGAATCTCGCTACGGAGGACTTCCGGCCGACTGGATCAAGCCGTTGCTGAAGAGGTAAGGAGGGCGTATTCGGGCGCCTGGGGCGCTGACGCACTACCTGCCCATGTAAAACACCAGGCTACCGCCCTGCATTATCTCACCGTGTGTAATGTAAAGGCGGTCAAGCCTTTTTCCATTGAGCTCTGCTTTTTTAACGTATATTTTCTCCGGACCCTGGTTGACAGCGGTCACCGTGAATGTTTTTCCGTTTTCCAGGTCCAGGGTGGCTTCCTTGACCAGTGGGCTGCCCAGGTCATAACGGTCCGAGCCCGGAGCAACAGGGTAAAATCCCAGTGCGCTGAATATATACCATGCGCTCATCTGCCCGCAGTCGTCGTTGCCGCTAAGCCCGTCAGGGGCCGGCAGGTACTTGGTGTCCATGATATGTCTTACCCAATATTGAGTCTTTCGGGGGGAGCCTGCGTAATTATAAAGGTAAGGAACATGGTGGGAGGGTTCGTTCCCGTGCACGTAGTTGCCTATGATTCCCTCGCGGGTGATATCCTCTGTCTCTGCAAAGAAGCTTTCAGGGAGATACATTGTGAAAAGCGAGTCGAGATGTTCCGTGAATCTCTTTTTTCCTCCGTGAAGCCTTATAAGGGCATCCGGATCATGAGGGACATAAAGGCTGTAGTTCCATGCGTTTCCTTCGATAAATCCTTGTCCGTGGGTGCTCAGCACATCGAACTCATCCCTGAAACTGCCATCTAATTTTCGTGGGCGTATGAAGCCGGTTGAAGGATCCCAGACGTTCAGGAAGTGCCGGGACCTGTCCGTGAACTCCCGACGTAGCTCTTCGGAGCCCGCTATCTGCGCAATGCACCAGTCGTCGTATGCATATTCAAGTGTTACGGAAACTGATGAACCGGTTCTCTCGTCAGGCACGTATCCCATATTCATGTAATCATCCAGGCCGTCATACCAGCCGTTTCGGGCGGTGGTAGCGCATGCGTTCAGCGCCCGGGCATAGTCAAATCCTTCGATCTTCTTCACTATGGCGTCGGCAATCACCGGCACCGAGTGGTACCCTATCATGCACCAGTTTTCATTTGCATGATGTGACCAGACGGGAAGCATGTCATGCACGCTCTGGTCATAGTGTGCCAGCATGGAGTTTATCATATCCGAGGTACGCTGCTGCTGCAGGATCGTGAAGAGCGGGTGCAGCGCCCTGTAGGTATCCCACAGGGAGAATGTGGTGTAATTGGTGAAATTCTCCGCCCTGTGGATATTCTGATCGAGTCCCCTGTACCGGCCGTCTGTGTCGGTATAGACTGTGGGTGAGAGGTAAGTGTGGTAGAGTGCAGTGTAGAAGCTGGTCATCTGATCCTCCTGCATCATGGTCACTCTGACCCTCTCAAGCTCCTTTCTCCACATGGCTTCTGCACTTTTCCTGACTGCGTCGAAGTCTGCACACGGTGCCTCTGTAATCATATTTGCCACGGCCCCGTCTGTGCTCACCGGTGAGATGGCAACCCTGACCGTGATCTCCTCTCCGGGCTCTGTCGTGAAGTCGAAGTGGCCCCTGATGTTCCTGCCAGCCGCTTCCGGGAAGTTTTTCCGCTGGTCAAAGCGGCGCCAGAATCCCCGGTAGACGCGCGCGGGTGAGTCGTCCCTGAAGCCGTATGAACTGATAGGTTTGGAGAAGGCAATGGCAAAATAGAGTGATCTTGTTCGCGCCCAGCCGCTGGTTTGTCTGAAACCGGTCACCAGGGTATCATTCTCCACTCTGATGAAGGTCCAGACATTCTTTCCCTCATCATTGTAAATTCCGTGAACCATATCGAGGATTACGTGCGTTTCGCCGCCTTTGTTAAAAGTGTACCGGTGCAGGCCGGTGCGGGTTGTGGCGGTCAGTTCCGCCATAATATCATGATCTTCCAGCTTCACGGAATAATATCCGGGGGATGCCTTCTCAGTTCCATGCGAGAAACGGGAGCGGTACCCCTTTTCAGGAGCGTCTGAGGTGCCGTGATTAAGCTGAAGCGGTCCGGTGGTCGGCATCAGAAGTATATCACCAAGGTCTGAGTGGCCTGTGCCACTGAAATGTGTATGCGAGAAGCCGACGATTGTGCTGTCAGCATACTGATATCCGGCGCAGTACTTATATACGTCCCTGTTGTAGCTGCCCTTCACCTCATATGGCAGTGTGTCGGTGTCAGGTGAGAGCTGCACCATGCCGAATGGCACCGTTGCACCCGGGTAGGTATGGCCCATCCTGTCGGTTCCGATGAACGGGTTGACATATTTAAGCGGGTCTGTATCCTGACCGATACACATGACACAAGCCAGGTTGAGTATGAGTATGGTGAAAAGAATCCTGATCATATCTTGTCTGTTTGCAGACGTAAAGATAATAATCAGGAGTGATGACCGGCTGTGACCCGATTGAATCAGGCGGTCTTTATCTCTGTTCCTGGTATTTCAGAACCTCCTCGTTGTACATTCTGTTCTCCAAAATGCGGACATACCTGAGTCCCTGTTTGATGTCAAAATCGGAGTATGCCTTCTGAGCCCAAGAGGTTGCTGATTCAAGATCGCCGTTTATCTCACTGATAATGGCCATGTTATAATGAGCCCTGCCGGCGACTTTCATCTTCGGGTTGGTGGTTTCCTTCTGCCATAATTCTGCTGCATCGTCCCATTTGCCCAGTTGTGCCCGGCGCTTTGCAATTTTAAAATTGTCAGTACCCTTCACAAAGTAGTCGCGAGTCACCCTGAGACGGTAGGGTATCAGGCGAAGGGCATATATGTGTCCGGCCTTCCGGCTGACCTCCTTCACTGCTTCCTTACGGTTCATGATGCCTGCCACTGCGGCAACAGGATTGATGCCCTTACCTGCAAAGACAATCGATTCAGCAACAATGTATTCATCAAGTATTGCGCGGTCGGACGGGGAATAGAGTCTCCAACCGGTCTTCACAAGTGTCTCCATGGAGGCAAGGTGGTTCAGGGCCGGAATCTCACCCAGCGGTGTTTTTATTTTTGTTGGCTGCGTGGAATAATCAATTCTGGTGTCAGTATCATACATCTCCAGTGCGAAGAGAGCCTGGGTGCCATTATCAGAACAGATCATCTCAACCTGTTCCCATGTGAGTGGTGCGGGCAGTCCGCCCATACCGTTGGTTTTGAATTGCTCGCCGTCAAGTAGTTTCACCTCGTTGAACCGGTCATTGGCGGCAAGTTCTTCCTTGACGCCCCTGATGGCTTCCCGGGTTCCGATGGAGTCAAGGTCGGCTCCCTCGAGTGAAAGCAACTTGTCGAGGTTATCGAGCGATTTTGTCTGGTCAGTGGGGGTGGAGCGATCGATGATCCCGACGGTTTTTATCTCCGGTGCGATAGTCACCGGGGCAGGCTGGGTCACATTCAGGTAGAGTTCCTGTGTGGCACAGGATGAGATAGCTGCGGCGGTGAACAGCAAAACGAGGTACTTCTTCATGGCGGACAGTGTTTGTGTTTCCTAAGGTATACAACACGGAACAATAACAAATATTGCTTATCCGCTGTTCGCAACAGGTCCGAATCCGGCAGCCACAAGGCTGACGGAGCGGGGTGGGGTTGTGCCTGCTTTTACAATTCTTGATGCCCTACAGGCATCCCTGCGAATGTACATCTGCCAGACAGTGCCACCTCGTAGAGGTGGGAGAATTGTAAAATCATGCCTCCAAAGAACCCCCCCGGGGCGGGTGGGTGGGGCCCACTTTTACAATTCTCGATGGTCTACGACCATCCCTTCGTTAACATACTATCATACAGACAGATAACAACTTCCTCTACGAGCATCAGACTGCAGACTGCAGACTGATGGCTGCCGACTTCCTACTCCAGGCTTCCCACTGTCTTCTCCACCTCGTGCAGGATCTCGCATGATTTAACGAGTTCCTTCATGGTGGTGTGGTCAGCATAGAGCGGACGGTCGATATCAAGAAACTCCACGTGGCGGCGGATCACATCCTTGGCTTTCTGCACCCCGGTTCCGAAGCTGTATTCGGTCTTCCTGAAATCGAGCGCCTGGGCTGCTGCCATGAACTCGATCCCCAGTATGCCATAGGCATTGTCGAGGATCTGGTTGTTCTTGATGGCTGTGTTCATGCCCATGGAAACGAAGTCCTCCTGGTCGGCTGCGGCCGGTATCGACTGAATTGATGCGGGCATCGAGAGGATGCGCTGTTCAACTATCAGCATGTCAGCTGTATACTGGCTGAGCATCATCCCTGAAAACATGCCGGCACCCTTTGTCAGGAAGTCGGGCAGCCCTACGCTCAGAGCCGGGTTGTTGAGGCGGTTCATCCTCCGTTCAGACATTACTGAGACCATAGTGACGCAAGCTCCGGCCATATCCATCGGCACGGCTACCGGTGATCCCTGGAAGTTGGCGCCTGACAGCTGCAGGTTTTTCTCCGGGAAGAATATCGGGTTGTCACCCACGCCGTTCAGTTCAATCTCCACCTGGCTGCGGGCATAGTTCAGCATGTCATGGGCTGAGCCTATCACCTGAGGGGTTGACCTCATCGAGTAAGCATCCTGCACCTTTGACTTGACGCGACCTTCCTTCAGGTCTCCTCCTGAGATGCACTTGTTTATAGCATTGGCGCTTCTGATGGCTCCTTTGAATCCTCTTGCCTCGTGCAGCAGGGGTGCGTATGGTTTCATGTTGGCCTTGAGTGCCTCGAGTGACATCGCTGCGGCTATCTCGGCCTGTTTGAGCCAGTTATTGGCATCTACAAGCCAGATGGCGCTCATCGCGGTGAGCATATTGGAGCCGTTGATCGCTGCCAGCCCGTCGCGTGCCATCAGTCCGGGAACCTTTATCCCTGCCCTCTTCATCGCTTCTGCGCCATCGAGAAGTTCTCCCTGGTAGTAAGCCTTGCCTTCTCCCATAAGAAGAAGCGCAATCTGTGACATGGGAGCAAGGTCGCCGCAGGCGCCAACCGAACCTTTCTGGCATGCATAGGGTGTGACACCCTTGTTCAGCATCTCCACGTAGGTCTCGGTGATCTCGAGACGGCAGCCTGAGTTGCCGTGGGCGTGGACATTGATACGGCCCAGCATGGCACCGCGGACAATCTCTTCAGATGCGGGATCACCGATACCGGCAGCATGGTTATAGACGAGATATTTCTGGAAGTCCTTGATCTGGTCATCGTTGAGAACCATCTCGGAGAACTCGCCGATACCGGTATTGACACCGTACATGATCTCATGGGCATCGATTTTCTTCTCGAGCATCGCACGGCATTCGAGAATCCTCTTGCGTGCATCGGGGTGAAGTTCTATTTTCTGCCTGTGACGTGCAACATTTACAACGTCATTGATGGTAAGTCCTGAACCGGTAATGATTAATGTATCCATAATTTTTGAAATTATTTAGGTTGAAAAAATAGTTAATGCTGGAATGTAAAAAAGGATTGGAGGGCGACGGCATTTAATTGCGTCGCCTCCGCAGGGAAGTTCAATACAACCCGGATCGGTTGATCTTGATCTTGTATTCCAGCGTCCAGCTGTGTGCCATGATGCAGATTTACAGCATCAAATATATGAAAAGAATTGAAATCGCAAAGTGACCTGTGAGGGCAACGGAATATTTACAATGGAAAAAAATATTTTCTGCCAATCGTATTGTTTTTTTTCATACTTTTTGGGTTCAATTCAAAAGCCTATGAGACGCAGGATAACTCCTCCCATGCAGCTGGTTGTCATTCCGGCCCTGATCATGTTTACTCTCACCGCCTTTACCCTCATGAAATCATTCCCTCAGGAGGATCTGAAGGGTAAATACAAGTATAAGGATTTCGAATCAGCACTCAAGTGCCGGTCATGCCATCCGGGCATTTATGAGCAGTGGTCGCAGGCCATGATGTCACAGGCCTACACCCATCACTGGGATGAGATTGAGTATTTTGACCTGGCTGTTCCTCATGCCGAAGTTAATCCTGCACTCAAGGGTCCTGTTGACGGATGCAACGGCTGCCATACTCCGTTGGGATACATGGAGGGCACGATGCCCCCTCCCCGTCCTTCGGAAAAAAGCATGGCCAACGAGTCTGTATCGTGCGAGGTGTGTCATCTGACCCAGAGAGCACAGACAGATCCGCCGTTTAATTTCAGTTATTACATTGTTCCCGGGCAAACCAAGTACAGTGGCCGTAATCCAGAGATTCAGTCTCCCGCACACAAGATCATTCAAAGTGACTTTCACCGTACAACCGAGTTTTGCGGAAACTGTCACAATGAACAGAATCCTTACGGGATATGGGTCAAGAGTACCCAGATCGAGTGGAAGGAAGGTCCTTATGCAGCTGAGGGAGTGCGCTGCCAGGACTGCCATATGCCCAAGGGTCAGTATCAGCTGGCGCTTATGGGAAAAACACATGATGATGCAAGACTTCATCTGTTCCACGGTGCACATGACCCGGGTAAGGTGAGGGGCACGATAGAGGTCAGAATAGAACCTGACATGCGTCTGGCCGAGCCGGGTGAGACAATCGTCTTTACAGTGGCACTGTTCAACCAGAAGACAGGGCATAAATTCCCGACGGGTTCGGTTGAAGACCGGATTGCCTGGCTTGACGTCGAAGCTACAGATGCAAAGGGGAACAAGTATCACCTTAATGTGGACAAGAAAGGCTTCGAAGGGGAGGAATATACAATATCAGGTGATTATCTTGCCTACCAGGATATGGGGATACCTCTGAAGATCAAAGATTTCAAAGGTGTTCAACGTGATGGCATTCCGTTCGGAAACAGGATATTCCGCATGCCTTATTTTGACGAACAGGGCAATATGACAATAATGCAGTGGAACACATTTTCGCAGGGAGTTGACTATCGCATAGGACCGAGGGAGACGAAGGTCGAAAAGTTCACATTCAGAATTCCTTACGAAGCTGCTCCCGGAGCCATGACAGTGCATGCGGTACTGAATTACCAGCTCCTGGTCAAACCAGTTGCCGATTATCTGAAGGTGCCATCTGATGAATCGGAAATAATGATGGTAAATGACCATTTCACAAAAGTTGAAATATTGCCCTGAGAAACCTGAAACCTAAAATGAATAGTATGAAAAAGTCCACATTCCCCAGTGTTCTTATCCTGGCTGCCATGTTTTTGCTGATAATACCGGCAAGGAAGGCAGATGCCATTCCCGCCTTTGCCAGGAAGTATCAGATAAGCTGCCAGGTATGCCACTCGCCGGCAATGCCGGTGCTCAAAGCCTTTGGCGACGAGTATGCAGGTGCCGGTTTCAGGATGACCGACTATGAATCGCCGAGATACTTCATTAATACCGGTGATGACAGGCTCTCCCTCTTCAGGGAGGTGCCGCTGGCCATCAGGATCGACGGCTTCGCCTCTGTTAATTTCAACAATGAGGGCACTGCTGATTTCGGCGCCCCCTTTGTGGTTAAAATCTTATCCGGAGGGGAGCTTTCGGACAAATTGTCGTACTATTTCTATTTCCTCATGAATGAGCGCGGTCATATCGCAGGTCTTGAGGACGCCTTCCTGATGTATGCCGATGCCTTTAATACCGGCATCAACTTCTACATAGGTCAGTTCCAGACATCAGATCCTCTCTTCAAGGGGGAGTTGCGTCTTACCCTCGAACCATACAAGATTTACGGGGTAAAGCCTGCCAACTCCTCGGTTGACCTGAAGTATGACAGGGGGATAATGTTTGACAAAGGATTTTCAACCGGTACAACGATAGTGGGAGAGATTGTCAACGGCAGCGGTTTAGGTGAAGCAAGCGAGGGCTATCTCTTTGACAAGGACAAATATAAGAACCTGATGCTGAGAATTAATCAGGCTGTCGGAGAGAGTGTTTCAGTCGGTTTATTCGGATACTCGGGCAAAGAGGTAATAAATGACGGCTCCTCTGACCCTTACGTAAGCGCAATGAAGATGTACGGACCTGACGTGGCCATTGACATTGACGGAAAGTTAATGATCAACATGCAGTATTTGTGGAGGACAGACTCTGATATTTTCGATGCTGACGGCGAGGTTCATCTTACGGATGTAAAAACCAGGGGTGGCTTTGCAGAGGTGATATATGCTCCCAAAGGTGATTTGAGCAAGTGGTACATGACCGGGCTCCTGAATCTTGTAGAGTCAGACCTTGATCAGTTTGATTACCAGTCGGCCACGCTTCATTTCGGTTATCTTATGCGCAGAAATGTACGCCTGGTAGCAGAAGGCACCTATATCTTCTCGGGCACCTCATACGCCAAGGCAAGCCTGGGATTTGTGTCAGCGTTCTGATCCCGGAAGTGTTGTCCTGGCCGGGAAGATAATATTCACGAATTAATTCATTCAGGAAATGCCGGGCGGTCAGAGCAGATCTCCGGCTTTTTCCTTTTTGCCTGCCGGGGTTACTCGTTCAGAGCAGATCTCCGGCTTTCTCCTTTCTTCCAGTGAAGGGTTCGGTGGCACGGTTGAAGATACCGTGCACATAAGCGATTGCCATGCCATAGTTGGTTATGGCAATATCATGTTTCTTTGGCTCGCGGAGCCTGTTCAGCAGCTGCCGGTGTGTCACCATGCAACCACCGCACTGGATCACCAGCGCGTAATCCTCTACAGGCCTCGGGAAGGCGTCGAGTCCGGCCACGGTGTCAAATTCCAGCTTCTTCCCGGTGAAGTTAGTCAGCCACCGGGGTATCTTCACCCTTCCAATATCGTCGCATGATACGTTGTGAGTGCATGATTCGAGCAGCAGCACCCTGTCGCCATCCTTCAGTTCCCCGATCTTAGGCGTGCCGCGAAGATACTCTGCGAAGTCGCCCTTTTGCCTGGCCAGGACGATGCTGAAGCTTGTAAGTGGAATATCACGCGGGATGGAGGCATCAGCCTTGAGAAATACCTGGCTGTCGGTTATGACAAGTGCCGGCCTGATGCCTGTTTTGCGCAGGAATGCATCCACTTCTCTCTCCTTGAGGACGATGGCGGTGCAGTCATTGTCGAGGATGTCACGTATGACCTGCACCTGCGGCAGAATCAGTCTTCCTTCGGGAGCTTCGATATCTATTGGCGTTATCAGCAGGACCGTATCGCCAGGTTTCACCAGGTCTCCTATCAGTCCCCGGCTCTTAAGGGCTGTGGGAGGCATTACCTCCTTAAGCATCTTCAGCAGGGCAGGGTTGTGCTTCTCAGGATGGAGGGCCGAGTATTCCGAAACTTCCCTTCCCGTTAGGCTTCTGACTTTTTCACGGAGCTCCCGGGCGACCGGGGTGAGATCACTTTTGTTATGCACTATCACGTAGGGAACATCAAGCTTGTCAAGCTCCTCCGTCAGTCTGACCTCATGTTCCTCAAACCTGTTTTCCGAAAGCACCAGGATGGCCAGGTCAATAAGCTTCAGGGCAGCCATGGATTTTTTTATCCGAAGTTCTCCCAGATCGCCGGTATCATCAATTCCTGCTGTATCAATGAAGATGAGCGGTCCCAGGCCGTGCACCTCTATGCTCTTCTTTACCGGGTCAGTTGTGGTACCGGCCACATCAGATACGATTGCAATATCCTGTCCCACCAGTGCATTGATGAGTGAGCTTTTACCCACATTTCTCCTGCCGAAAATTCCCACATGGGGTTTGGTATCCCTTCCTTTTGCTGTCATCGTTTCACTCTTCAATATCCTTCAGGCGGTAACCGCCCTGCACAAGGTTTTCAGGCTTGAGTATCTCGGTGAGTTTATCAGGATTGACGTATCCCAGTTTCTCATTGGCCTCGAATATGGTGAGCCGTTCTTCCTTCATCATTCCGGCCATGGCTGTAGCTTTTTTGTATCCTATAAATGGCAGAAGGGCTGTTGTAACAGCCGGACTTGACATCACCTGTTTTTCTGCCTCACCTGCCTCTATCTCCAGACCTGAAAGCATGTTTTCAGCCATGGAATGGTCTGCTGCGATAAGTGTTTTAATGCTCTCAAGCAGTGTGTGGCCAATCAGCGGGAGGTAGGCGTTCAGCTCCAGGCAGCCCTGAGCAGACAGGGATGATACAAGCTGGTCATTGCTGTACACCCGGTGTGAGCAGCTGATAACAAACTCCGGGATAACGGGATTGACTTTCCCGGGCATGACTGAGCTGCCAGCCTGTCTTGCCGGAATTGACAGGGTTCTTCTGTCGTGTATGTCAGATGCCAGCATACGCAGGTCTCCCGCCATCTTCTCCATTGTAACGGCATGAGTTTTTATTATGCCGTGCACCTCCACCAGGGGGTCCAGGTTGGAGGTGGCGTCGGAGAGATTTTCTCCCCGGGTGACGGGAAGCCCTGTCAGTTGCTGCAACCGGGTCACCACTTCGGCTACAAAGAATCTGGGAACAGTAATAGATGTGCCCACCGCCGAGCCGCCCAGGTTAACAACTTTAATACGTTCAAGACATTTCGATACCCTCCACCAGTCGCGCGAGAGAGCGTCACTGTAGCTGCTGAAGAGCCTTCCGTACGTTGTTGGTACTGCTTCCTGCATCTGGGTGTAACCGATTCGAAGAACAGAGCGGTATCTCTCCTCCAGTTCCTCAGCTCTTTTGCGAAGCTCATTTATTGACTCTTCGAGCTCCAGAAGGAGGTTCATGGCTGCCACGCGGAGGGCCGTTGGAACCACGTCATTCGTAGACTGAAATATGTTGGCATCCTCAATAGGGTCAATGAGATCATACTCTCCGGGATTCCTGCCGAGTATCTGCAGGGCACGGTTGGTGATGATCTCATTCATGTTCATGTTTATGCTGGTGCCTGCGCCGCCCGATATCGCAGGTACAATGAAATGCTCAAAGTGTTTGCCCGCTGTACATTCATCTGCGGCTGCAGAGAGTGCATCGAGTTTTTCAGCAGTGACAACCCTGATATTCAGTGATTTCAGGTCATATTGTTGTGCCGCTTCCGCAAAGAAGGAGGCTGTCGCAAGATAGCATGCCCGTTTAGTCACGGCCATAGCCCGGTACCACTCCTCGCTGAACCTCCCCTCGTCGGGGAAATTTTCGCGGGCCCTGACTGAATGAATCCCGTAGAGTGCATTTTCATCCAGCTCTTTTTCTCCTATGAAATCCTTTTCACGGCGCATGGCGATATCATTTTTCATCCCCGGAAACGGGAGGGGAGAGTTTCTTTGACTGTGCCTCCGCCTCAATCTCCTCACTCTTCTTCTGCAGATCATCAATCGAGATGATCTTGGCGCGCTTTTCAGTAGGAGGATTCAGCTTTTCTGACTTTTCGAACTCAATGACCTGTTTCCTGAGGTCTTCCGGCAGATCCTTCTGGCTTTTTAGGACGATGTCAATAAACTCTTCCGAAAAGAACTGATCTACCTGTATGCGTCGCTTGGCAGTATGTGCGAACTTGCCTATTATCCGGCAGATGCTGTCACGGTCCTCGGGGCTCAGTTTCTCTGCCAGGTCGTACTCCTCTATTTTTTTCAGCGAGAGTATCACCGGCTCCAGGGCATCCTTGGTGATTACGAAGACATCATAGTCACCAAGCCTGTAGGTAAGCTGTTTTATCTTATCAATTGTGCTGGTGGGCACAACCAGGAATATCGATTTCTTGACATTATCCTGGCTGGCATATTTCTTTAGGTTGTCAGCCTGGGTCTTTATATATGTCGGGAAGTTGGTGAGATCATCGTTTGCCGGGCTCTTTGCGTCAAAGATTATGTACTCACCGCTGATCTCGATTGTATTGTCGGGGTTGCCCCTGAAGGGTACCTTGTCAACGTAGCTCACATGGTTGAGGTCGCAGATGCGGATGATGGAGTTCTTGACGTCGGTCTCGTGCTCTGACCATTGTTTCTTCATTGCCTCCATCCTGTCCTCTGCCTCACGGAGTTTCTCCTCGCTCAGTCTGCGCCGCTCCGCTTCGAGGCTGTCCTTTGTCTGGTTCAGCCGTGCAATGTTCTCGTTGTAGTTTTTAACATTGTCTTCCCTGGTGGCTTCAAATCCTGCCACTTTTTTGGTGAGTTCCTGTATGCCGGCCGAGTGTTCCCTCAGACGTCCGTTGAGCTCCTCGATATTTGCATCCTTGCGGGCCGACTGCACTTCCATCTCTCGTACCCTCTGGGTCAGGTTCTCGTTGCGTCCCGAGAGTTCGGTGATCCGGTTCTGCAGCCTGCCGGTGGTCTCCCGGATAGCTTCCGCCTCCCGGGCAAGTGCCCGGAACTCCTCGTACGCATCGAAGCTGAGGTTCCGGAGTTTTCTCCAGTGAAAGAGTCTTTGCCAGAAGCCTATATCCTTTATCCGGTCAAAAAAGAGGTTCAGTTTTTCCATGAAGACAAAGTTAGCAAATATGGAATGGTCAACTCCCGGGGCAGGGCGATTTACTTACGGGGCGGCAGAACTGAAGAGAGAGCTGTTGAGCCTCAGTTACCTGAGAAGCGCAGTCGCGCACCATAGCATGGGAGCCTGCCCGTGGAAGTCACCTGTATTACGGCGCCGGTTCATGTAATGGGCGCGGTTATCACTGGTTCCAGTCCCTTCGCAGACTTCTGTTACATTGTCTTCAGCATTAATATATCTCACCAGTGAGAGCCATGCTTTTCTGGCTGCAGCGCCATAAGTTTTCTCGTCGAGCCAACCGTTCTTCACTCCGGTGATCATGGCATATGTAAACATGGCCGTTGAAGAGGATTCCTTCCAGAACTCAGGGTCGTCGATTACCTGCCGCCACATGCCGTCATCTGCCTGATGCTCAAGCAGGGTGGACATCATTTTGTGGTAACCTTCCATTATCCGGGCCCTGTCAGGGTGGTCAGCAGGCATCGCACGCAGTATCTCCGCCATACCGGCGGCCATCCAGCCGTTGCCGCGTCCCCAGGAGAAATGCGCAGTGGGAGAGTGATAAAAGAGGCCGTTATTAAGCTGGATCGTGTCAAGGTAGAGTATCATCTCCCTGGCAGCACGGTCAATGTATTTCCTGTTACCGGTGGCCCTGAAGGCTTGCGATTGCACGGCAGTAATCATGAACATGTCGTCAATCCAGATGCGTGTCTGCCAGGTATAGCCACGGTCAGCATATGCCTTCCCGACAGAATCCGCATCTTCAGGCAAGGTCCACTGAGTGTCGGCATAATAAAGGCCGAGATCAAGATGTTTGCTCTTCCCTGTCTGAAGGAATAGTTCAAATGGGACCGCCCCGAAGACATTGTTGTCAACATGGTTGGGAGGGGGGAGGAGGTGCTGTTTCTCATTTTCCAGAGGGATGATCCTCTCCTCAAGCCTGGCAAGGAGATCTGTGTTATCTGTAACATCTGCAAACCAGAGACTGCCGAGCCAGGTACAAGCCTCGGAATAGACTATCTGGGTGGGTTCGTCCATTGAGCTTACATCCCCGCTGCTTTTGTGGGGTGTGGCAAGGTATTTCTCCGCAAGGCGAAGCCCGGTCTCCTGCGGAGTGAATCCTTCAGGCCAGTCTGAGAGGCTGAAATTCTGCTGTCTTCCGCAGGATGAAGCCATTATACCAAAGATCAGGATGAAGGCAATACTGAAAATGTTCTTCATGCAAGTATGATTAAAGGTGTAGTTTAAGGTCAGATCTTGATGTAACAGCAAAGATATTGGCGAATTTCCTTCGCGCTGCCACCTCTGCCATGGCTCCGGCAACCAGTATTTTCCTGGTGGTGAAGACGCTGCTGAGCCTGCTCAGGTAATCCTCGGATCGTTCAAAGGGGAGGCCGGTAAGAGAGCCTGTCACAAGGATGTCAGGATGCCATCTGTCAACCACATCTGCAAGGGCATTGAACGGGGTTGTCTGTCCGAGAAAGAGGGTATCATGACCGGCCTTTTTTATGACGAAACCAAAGTAAAGCAGCCCCAGTTCGTGCATCTCTCCTTCCGGAAGAAACAGCAGGACCCTTTTTCTGCCTGGATCTTCGGACTGCGGGAGAGAGTCAGATGCAACTATAAGTCTTTTACGGAAGATGTTCGAGATAAAATGTTCCGAGCCAATGTCAACAGAACCTGTCTGCCACATCACACCCACCCTTCTCAGGAACGGGAATACGATGCTTTCAAAGGTATCTTCAAATCCCCTTGTGATTATTGACCGGACCAGGATATCATTTACAGACTTTTCATTTAATTCTGTCATGGCCACCACCAATGTGTCCAGATGGGTGTCTGCATCACTTGTCTCAGTAGTCAGAAGTGCTACCCGGGCAGCAATCTCCTCTCCGGTCATAGTGGCAATTTTTGAAATTTTTACGTCGTGCCGATACAGGATGGCGATGTTGATGATCCTTACCAGGTCCTCATCATCATACCAGCGCCGGTTTGTATCAGTACGATGCGGCTTTATGATGCGGTACCTCCGTTCCCAGATCCGGATGGTGCCTGCCCTGATTCCTGTCAGTCTCTCAAGTTCGGCGATTGTATAGCGGCTCATTGTGTGTACTCTTTCAGGGTTAAATTTAGTGGTTTGTATTGATTTTATCCAGATATTTTATACAAACTTTCTGTAAAGAAAAACAGCGGTGCACTTTTCGCGCATCGCTGCTTTTCAAATCAGGATATATATTGATGCCTTACGGCAGGAGAACCTTGTTAATCACATGGATCACACCATTTGAACCCTGAACGTCAGTTGCAATGATTCCGGTGCTTCCGTTGATTGTCGGTGACGGGCTAACAGCTATACTCAGTGAGCTTCCGTTAAGGGTAGGCACATTGCCTGCCTGAAGCTGGGTTGAGAGAACATTTCCGCTAACCACGTGGTACGTGAGGATAGGGGTGAGCTGCTCAGCTGTAAGATCAGCAATGCCTGATACTCCGAGGGCTGTAAAGAGTGCCTGGAACGCGTCGTTTGTCGGAGCAAAGATCGTATAAGGACCTGTTGCACTGAGTGCGTTGACCAGGTTAGCCTTAACAACTGCCTGAACCAGGATGCTGAATGCATCGTTGGCAAGGGCAATATCAACAACTGTAGGAGGAAGAAGAACCCTGTCAATCACGTGTATGACTCCGTTCTTCACGTCAACATCCGCAGTAGTTACATTGGTGTTCTTGTTAAGCTTAACGCCGGAGGATACATCAACCTTGAGGCTTAGGGTAGAACCCTGTGCCGGACTCAAGGTGCTGTAGTAACCCGTAGTTATCATTGAAGATTTTGCCTCGGTTCCCAACACATGATAAAGGAGGATGGGAGTAAGAGTTTCTTTTGTAAGAGCATCAATACCGCTTATTCCAAGCTCATTGAAGAGAGCAGTAAAGGCTGCGTTCGTGGGAGCAAATACGGTAAAGTTACCGGTGCCGTTGAGTACGTTAACCAGGTCTGCCTTTGCAAGAGCCTGTACAAGTATTGAAAAGTTTGCATCTGAAGAGGCGTATTCTGCAATTGTCATGTCAGATACTTCTTTCATCTGCTCTTCTTCCTTCTCACAACCTGTGAGTATAAAGATTCCCATCAGGGCAATCATTCCGTAAATTAAAGTCTGTTTTTTCATGATGTTCGTTTTTTATTGATTATTGAAATTTGAACATAGAACATCATAGGAAATACATTGTTCAAAAAAAAGAACAAAAAGATGTACAAAAAAGTAAAATTAATCTTTTTAATAGTGTAAAATGGAAGATTAAAGAAATGATAAACAGTATCTTAAATAATAAATGTTAAAATATGTTAAATGTACATATAACTGGAAAATAAATTAAACACAACTTATGAAAGTTCTGACAGGAAGAGTAACTATTCCTTGGTCCAGATGCGGGTATTGAGGCTAAGATCTTCCACAACTTCAGTGATCAGTGTCAGGAAACGGAGGCTCTCCTCAATGAAGGTATAATCGGCTGCCGGCTTGAAGGGGCGCAGCTCGAAGAGGTCCTTGTACATGCTGATTGCAATATATACTTTGGAATCAAGGAAGGAGAGATACAAGTTTGTGTTCCACTTCTTACTGTAAGCCAGGATCCGTTCCATGAGTGACGGTGTGAGGATGTATCTGGCTTCTACCTGGTCATCGCCGTAGACACAGAACTCCTTCTCGAACCGCGGATCCTCAAGCCTGATGAGCTCGCCCCGGCCGAAGGCGGCAGACTGTAATGTCTGGCCGAACTTGCCGAAGAGTTTCTCTGCTGTGTCGGGCAGCACAACAGTGTGGGTTTTAAAGTGCTTGTTGAAGTCGGCGATTATAAACAGACCCTTAAATATTATTGTATATTCATCGCTCCTGTATTTGCCGGCACCACTGCTGCTCCTGTGTTTGGCCGTAACCTCGGAGAATTCGATATCTGTTTTGCCTATCCTTCCGCGGAAATGATCTTCGCCACTGTATTTGTCGCATGAAAGGGTAAATATCCTGCTCCTTACGAAGCGATCCATCGGAATAAATCCTTCCGGGGAATATTCAAGGCCTTCATCGGCATAGCCGGCGATACGGGCTATAATCTTTTCCTTGTATTCCTTACGGTAGCTCTCGCTTACTATTCCTATTGCCACCAGGCCGGCGAAGGCTGTAATGATGACCGGGACCGGCTTGGGAAAGTCGGTGTCGCCGGGTATCAGAACCAGTTCTGTCAGCAAGGCGACGGCCGTTATCAGCAGGGCCGTAAGCGCTTTTTTGTTCGTCTCCCTGCGTCTGAGGTCAATCGATTCAAGGTCAGGCCGCAGTTCCTTATCATAGAATTCCCTGAAATTGTTGTATCTGCTCATTCTCCGACTAACTGGTTATGACATGTTAATCGGCGGTTTGGCGCTTATCTCTTCCCTTTTTT
>JAVEZX010000027.1:0-26710 GCA_034002785.1 Bacteroidales bacterium | reverse complement strand
ATTCTTACCGGTAATGCCTTTGATTTCCCAGAAGTCTGATGCATATCAGACCGCTATCCTCAATGAGACTAACCTGAAGGCCGTCATGTCCATCTCTCCCGCAAATCGCTTGGCAAACTGTTTCCTGGCCGTAAGCAACTGATCAATGAACTGTTCAATGAGAAGGTTTCCGAGGATCCGGAGGCTGATGTTGCGGGGTTGTTGGAGAGATTATGAGGATATATAACTGGCCGTGAAATCTGCCAGGGAATGCTGTCAGACAAAAAGGGCCACTGACGTGGCCTGCTTTTTTGATTTCCTCCCACCTCCTTCAGGCAAGCCTGAGTCGGTGTGATTAAATCAAAAAAGACCCCGGCGATGCCGGGGCCTTTTTGTCTGAGCGGGAAACGAGATTCGAACTCGCGGCCCTCAGCTTGGGAAGCTGATGCTCTACCAACTGAGCTATTCCCGCCAATACTTTTTCATCCTCAGCTTGGGATCCGCCAGTTGGCGGACTACCAACTGAGCTATTCCCGCCTGTAATTCTTATTGGCCTGCAGCCAACCCACTACTGCCTATTGCCTGTTGCCTACTGCCTTCTTTTCTCCGAGCCTCCCATGGGAGTTGAACCCACGACCTGCTCATTACGAGTGAGCTGCTCTACCACTGAGCTAAGGAGGCATATATACAATAAAAAAAGCAGGGCGCTTAAGAAATAAGTGTGGAATAATTATGTCTCGCTGCATTTCCTCGTGCTTGAGGGAATAGCGCCCTGCCGGTGCAAATATAATAAATTAATCAATTCCCAAATTAATTTACATCGCCATCCCGCCACAGACATGCAGTGTCTGACCGGTGATATACGATGAGAGATCGGAGGCCAGGAACAGGGCCGCATTTGCCACATCCTCAGGCAGTCCGCCACGCCTCAGGGGGATCTTCGCTATCCAGTCGTTCTTCACATCTTCCGGCAGCTTGCTCGTCATCTCGGTCAGGATGAAACCAGGGGCAATTGCATTGCACCTCACATTGCGCGAGCCAAGCTCCTTCGCAACACTCTTGGTGAACCCGATAATGCCAGCCTTGGATGCGGAGTAGTTAGCCTGTCCGGCATTTCCGCTTACACCAACCACTGAACTCATGTTGATAATTGAGCCGTTCTTCTGCTTCATCATGGGCTTAATTGCAGCCTTGGTGAGGTTGAAGACCGATTTCAGGTTCACTGTCAGCACCTGATCCCACTGCTCCTCCGTCATCCTCATCAGAAGCGTGTCACGGGTTATTCCTGCGTTATTGACAAGAATATCGACACTTCCGAAGTCATTTGCAATCTCGTTGATCACATTCTCAGCATCGGCATAGACTGAAGCATCTGAAACATATCCCTTAGCCTTAACGCCGAGGGCGGCTATCTCTTTGACCGCAGCCGCAAACTCCTCATTGTCGATTATGTTGGTGATGGCTATATTGGCACCTTCGGCAGCGAAACGCATCGCGATCCCCTTGCCTATGCCGCGTGATCCGCCAGTGATCACCGCTGTCTTTCCTTCGAGTAATCTCATTTCCTTGAAATTTTGGGGACAAATATAGAAAATTATTTATGCAGCACCGCTGCGACCGTCGAACCTATATCGGCCGGCGATTTCACCACGTGTATGCCACACTCGGCCATTATTCTCATCTTGGCTTCGGCCGTGTCATTCGCGCCGCCTATTATTGCACCGGCATGCCCCATGCGCCTTCCTTTCGGAGCCGTCTGACCGGCAATGAACCCAATAACCGGTTTGGTGCTGTTATCCTTGACCCAGTAGGCAACATCGGCCTCCATCACACCGCCTATCTCACCAATCAGCACAATAGCATCCGTATCAGGATCCTTCATCATCAGGCTGAGTATGTCCAGGGAGGTGGATCCGATCACCGGATCACCGCCGATTCCGACGCATGTTGATTGTCCCAGGCCCAGCTTGGTAAGCTGGTCAACTGCTTCGTAGGTAAGGGTACCTGAACGGGAGATCACTCCTATCCTGCCCTTCTTGTGAATGAATCCGGGCATTATGCCCACCTTGGCCTCACCCGGTGTGATGACACCGGGACAGTTCGGACCGATTAGGGTAGCATTGTAGTCGCGCATTAACTTCTTGACCCTAACCATATCGGCAACCGGAATCCCTTCAGTTATTGTAACAATCAGCATGATACCGGCTTCAGCAGCCTCAATAATCGAATCGGATGCATATGCCGGAGGAACAAATATCACCGAGGTATCAGCACCGGTGGCTTTTACTGCCTCTCTTACCGTGTTGAACACCGGCAGTCCGAGATGTGTCTGCCCGCCCTTGCCGGGTGTGACTCCGCCAACTACCTTTGTCCCATATTCGATCATCTGACCGGCATGAAATGTTCCCTCACTGCCGGTGAAGCCCTGAACGATCACCCTCGACTCCGAGTTAAGCAAAATACTCATATTGCGCTCTTCTTTATGTGCCTGATATCTCAAATGTAACGTATTTTTTAATCCTTTTGTTAATTTAGCTGAATATTCTGATGGCATGGATTTCATTGAACCAGTATTATATATTGGAATTACGCAATCGTTTTTCGCAGGCCTTCTCCTCGCAACACGAAAACCTTTTACCACGGCTGGCAGGATAATGACGACATGGGTATTCCTGTTCTGTATCGAGATGATCTTTGCCCTGATAAACCGTACCGTGCTGGATATGTATGCGTTCCCATTTCTCGCTTTTACATACGGTCCTCTCCTCTGGCTGTACATCAGGCACATGACCAGACCCCTGCTCAGATTCTCACCCTGGAATGCACTTCACTTTATCCCCTTCTTCGTCTTCTTTGCAGTCTCGGTTATATTCCGAGAAGAACCCATCCTGGATGACCTGAGCGGATTCCTGGTCATAGACAGGTTCATCCCCCTCAGAATAATCTACGGCATCTGCTTCTTCCTGTCGGTTACAGTCTACAGCACACTCTCGTTCCTGGAAATACGAAATCACCAGAAACGACTCAGGGATCTGATCTCCTACACCTCAGCAAAGCTGTCCCTCAACTGGATGAAAATCCTTTCCATTACTTTCTATGCAGGCTATGTGCTTGTCTTTATACTGGGAGGAATCAAAATTTTCTCCGGATTGCTTCCCTTTGATCCTTATGTACTTACATTCTTCCTGATCGCCTTCTTTTCCTTTGCCTATAGCTTTTATGCAATACGGCAGCCCGAAATGCTCGATTATCCTTATGTAAACCAGGAAGAGGAGTCAAACATCCCGGTTAACAGTACAGCCAGGTATGCCAGAAGCGGATTACGGGACGAGCAGGCCGAGGAATACCTGACAACCCTGATCAGGTATATGGATGAAGAGAAACCCTTCCTTAACGGCGACCTTTCAATAGCCGATCTTTCAAAGAGCACCGGGATACCCAGACATTACATAACCGAAGTCCTTAACGAGAAGCACGGCCGGAACTTCTTCTCCTTCGTTAATGAATACAGGGTCCGTGAAGTCATCAGCCGCATAAAAGACTCCAGGTACCAGCACTATACAATTCTCGCAATAGCCTTTGACTCCGGCTTCAACTCCAAATCTACCTTCAATACCTTCTTCAAAGCCTATACCGGTAAGACTCCCAGTGATTTCCGGCAGGAACAGGCCGGGGAATAGCACGGTTCTGACCGCTCGGTTCGCACCTCCTCCAACGGACGGACAGGTCCGGCCCTAACGGTAAGGACGACCGGCCGAGATTTTCGTGCCACCTTTGCTATAAAAATAGCTATGGCAAGAATATCTCTGTCTGCATTTATTCTGATGATTATCTGTTTCCCCTTATCATCCCAGGAGAAGAGTTTTACAACCGGGGGATTTGTACGGGGTGGCGCTTATTTCAGTACCGGCGATTATCAGCATGACATAAATGCCGCCTTCGGCGATGCAGCTCTTACTATGACCGCAACAGACAACCTGAGTTTCAAGGGTTTCGGCGATCTGCGCGTGCGGATGGGACAGCAATTCGGCGAAAACGTCAACTCCTTCAGGTTACGGGAGGCCTGGGGAATGTACTACAATAACTTCATGAGCATCTCCGCAGGTCAAAAGATCATCAAGTGGGGAAAAACAGACATGTTCACTCCACTGTCCAGATTCAGCCCTGTGGACTTTACTTTCCGGTCCCCTGATTTCGAGGATGCCGAACTCGGAAACCTCCTTGGAGAAATAACATTTACCCCTGCTCCGTTTTTCAGGCTCTCAGTCGTGGCAGCACCTTTCTGGAACCCGTCAGTCCTGTTGATCAAACCAATTTCATTGCCGCCGGATATGCAGGTGATACTCCCGGAAGGACTCAGAACAGGCAACGGATATCATTCCTGGGGCGTCAGGGGCGATTTCACATTCAGCAGATTTGATGCCGGAATTCAATACTATCATGGTCCCGACCTGATGCCGGGACTGACCCTGATCAATGCTGATTACACCAATCCTGCGCAGCCTGCCATTACAGTTGAAGGCGTGCCTTACATAATCAGCAATACCGGGTTTGATTTAGAAACGACAGTCTCTCCCTTTGTGCTCAGGGGTGCTGTTGCTCTATCCACACCGGCGGAAGAGAAGGAAGGCAATGAAGAGATACCCTTCAGACAGTTTGATTGGGTAGCCGGCCTCGACTGGACTCCCGGTGCTCTCAGGGTGACAGCCGAATACTCCGGAAAGAAGGTCCTCGATTTTTATGAAGCCCCCTATGACCCTATTCTTGGCACTGAACCGGACTTGCAACAGCTGATGCAGCTCTTCAGCACGCCTGGATTTGATCCGGTAGAGTTTACACGGCTTCAGATAGAAGCATTCAACAGATTGTATAACAACCAGCTGCACGAGTATTATCATTCTGCGGGACTGAGGCTGGAGGCTGACCTGCTGTACGGAAGACTGATTCCTTCAATTACAGCTGTCTGCAACTTCACATCGAAGGACATTACGGTACGCCCGGCGTTGAAATTCAAACCATCCGACGGGGTGACTCTAAGCGCAGGATATGAATACTACAGTGGGGCAAAAGGCGGCATGTATGATATTGTTGATGACTTTATGAAAGCAGTGTACTTCTCAATAAGGATAGACTTTTAAGACAATGACAGACTTTATTGTAAGATACAGATGGGCGATTATAGCAGTCTCGGTTGCCCTGGCAGTCGGACTGGGCCTTCTGATACCCTCCTCGGAAACAGATCCCGATATCAGAAATTATATCCCGCGAAATATGGATTCAAGGGTCACCAATGACTCCATCGAACAGGCGTTTGGTGTCCAGGATATGATTATGGTGCTGTTTACTGATACCACCATTCTCAAACCCGGAGACCTGCGGCAGGTCAGGGAGATCGACAGGGCCTTTTCACGCATGGAGGGGATCGGGACGGTCAACTCCGTCTTTACTGCAAGGAAGATCGAAGGCCGGGACGGGATGATGGTTGTTGATCCGCTCATTGAAAGGATACCGGAATCTGATGAAGGACTGGAAAGTCTGAGGCAGGACATACTTGCAAACGCCTTTGCCCGCGATATAGTTGTCTCATCAGACATGACCTCGGCAGCCATCACGGGAACCATCAACACCAATGTGTCCGAATATGAGACTCTGAGCAAGATTGATTCAGTCATTGCTGAAAGCCGCGGTGACGCCGGCATACTGACCGGCGGTCTGCCGTACATAAGGCAATTCATTACCTCGGACGTGAATCACGATGCATTGGTCCTCATCCCGGTAGCCCTTATTATCATGCTGACAGTGCTAAAACTCTCCCTCGGCAACTGGAGAAGCGTATTCATTCCCTTTACGGTGGTGATACTTTCAACATTGGTAACCATGGGCATGATACCCCTTCTTGGATGGAAATTCTCTATCATCATGTGCCTGGCCCCTATCATACTTATTTCAGTAGCAAATAATTACGGCATCTACCTCGTCACAAGACATCAGGAGCTCAGCAAGGCTGACATACCTATGACAGGGAAAGAGACGGTCAGGGCTATAACCGGCTCGCTGAATATGCCCATACTCTTCAGCGGACTGACCACTGTAGCCGGATTATTAGGCCTCCTGACCCATTCAATCATTCCGGCAAGGCAGGTTGGCATCCTGGCAGCAACGGGTGTCACCCTGGCCCTGGCAATGAGCCTGCTGCTGATACCTGCCCTGATATATATGCAGAACTCCCCCCGCAGGAAACCCCGGCTGCCGCAGTCTGACAGGAACGACCTGATCACCCGTGCACTGGCCAAAATCTCGTCAGTCGTCATCAGATGGCCGGGAAGAGTAGTGCTTGTGTCATTCGGACTGACACTCCTGCTGGGTATCGGAGTGATTTTTCTGAGAATTGAGACAAACCAGGAGAATTTCTTTCCGCACAAACACCCTGTAAGAAAAGCGGCAGAAATAATCAATTCTAAATTTGGCGGATCACAGACAATCTCGGTGATGATCAGCGGTGATATCAAGGATCCCGTCGTGATGCAAAAGATAGATGACCTTACCCGCCACCTGAAAAGCTCGAAAGGTGTAGGCAGTGTCTTCTCCATCTCCGACGTAGTAAGGGAGATGAGTAAGGCCCTGTATGAACCAACAGAGGAAGGATACGATATGATACCCTTATCAGGTGAGGCCATTGCACAGATGTTCGAGCTCTATAACATGAGCGGAAATCCGGACGATTTCAAGCAGCTGATGAACTTCGAAAACACGAAGGCTCACCTGCTGGTCCGCCTGTCGCATCCTGACAACAAAACCGTCAAAAACCTGAGGGTTGACATAAAAAGCTATACCGCAGATTTCCCTGCCAAAGTGACCACAGGAGGGTATGCATTCATTATGAATGATTTTTCACAGAAGATAATTAACGGACAGGTCTCTTCACTTGTCTTTGCATTGATTGTAGTGCTGATTCTTCTGGCTATCATATTCAGGTCGGTGAAGGGCGGACTGACAGGATCAATTCCCCTTGCAGCATCCATACTGATACAGTTTGGTGTCATGGGTCTGACAGGTGTAGCAATTGACGCTGCCACCGCACTCCTCTCCTCAATCATGATTGGTGTGGGTGTAGACTTCACAATACAGTTCCTCTGGAGATACAAGATTGAACTGGAAAAGGGTATTTCGCGCGCCGAAGCCATCCTTGCCACCTACAGAACAACAGGGCGAAGCATTGTCATCAACGCACTGAGCGTGATGGCCGGGTTCTCGGCCACCTTTATCTCCGGATTCTTGTCCATAAGATTTTTCGGTTACCTGACTCTTCTGGCCATAGGCTCATGCCTTCTCTACGCCATTATTGTCATGCCGGCATTCATGCTTTATTTCAAACCTTCATTCGTTGAATCAGATCAGAAAACAAACAATAAAAACAGAAGAAATAATGAAAAAGATCTTATTCCTCTTGTCAGCAGTATCGCTGCTGTCACTGCAGGCCATGCTGGCGCAGCAGTCAGATCCCGTGCAACTGATGGATAGAAGCCGTGATCTCACAATGTCAGGAAATATTCAGTCAACAGTCTCACTCACCATAGCCGAGAAGAATGGCGCAGTAAGGACAAGAAAGCTGAATATGATCACCAAATCCTACGATGACGGGACGATCAAGCGAATGGTCAAGTTTCTCGAACCTGCTGATGTACGGGGCACAGCCATGCTTATTGTTGACAACAAGAACGCACAGGACGACATGTGGATCTACCTTCCGGCACTGAAAAAAACGAGACGGATCGTAAGTACAGAAAAGGGAAAGAGCTTCATGAGTTCCGAGTTTTCAAATGCCGATATGTCAAGCGGCAGCAACGCGGACTTCAGGATGAGACATATGCCGGAATCAGGAAAGTCCGGCACCTGGGTAATTGAAAGCGTGCCGGTCAGTGACGCCAAAGCCGACGAATACGGTTTTTCGAGAAAGGTGACATATCTTGAGATGGGCACCCTTAAAACAAGGAAGATCGATTTTTACAACTTTGACGATGAACTGTTCAAGACAATCGAGATTGCGGCCACCCAGCCAATAGCCGGGAAGGAAGGTTATGTAATGACGGACATGTTCGCCACAAATCATCTTAACGGACGCAGTTCCAGGGTCAAATTTGACCAGGTTAACACCTCTGCTACCATTGCTGACAATACTTTTGCTGTTGAGAATCTGACGAGGTGATAAATCTGCTTTTAATTACTTATTATCAATAAAGTACATTACTGCGAAGCCCTGCAGATACATATTTGCATGCAGGGCTTCGTAGCATTTTATCCGGAACAGGGGTCGGTTTCCCTCTATTATATGCGGGTTGTTCAGAGAGGCTGGATGACCAGGTTTTTCCACTGTACCTTTATGCCTCCGCCGTCATGGATCTGGAGCGCAATCCTGCCGTTGGCCTTTCCGATAACGGGATCATTAAACCGTGTCATCTCGGTATCATTAAGCCATACGGTAACATCCGGGCCGACAACCTTTATTCTCATTCGGTTCCATTCTCCGGGAAGAAGAATATTTTCCTTTTCATCAGGGATCTGGACCAGCCATCCCCTGCCGTATGATTCATAGATGCCCCCTGTGTCATTTCCCTGGGGAGCTACTTCTACCTGCCATCCGGAGATCCTGGTGCCTTCAATCATTGACCTGAAGAAAATACCGCTGTTGCCGTCAGATACCTGTCTGAATTCGACCGAAAGGTCAAAGTCCTTATAGTACATATCCGTGGCGAGGTAGCCATATCCTTTATCCGGGCCGCTTTCGCACACCAGCAGGCTGTCCTCAACAAACCATTTTTCAGTTCCGTAAGGTGTCCATCCGGTAAGGTCATACCCATTGAAGAGGGTAACAGGGCCACTTTCCTTTACAGGCAGTTCTTTGATTTTCATGTTCCTGAACCACGCTCTCGAGCCATGGTCCTGCAGGCTGAGATGACCTGTGGCGGCCAGTCCGTATTCCGGCGCACCGGCCCATTTGCCGCTGTTTTTAAGGGCAAACCACTCAGGAGTCCAGGCTTCAAACTCAACTATCTTCTCTCCGTTCAGCCAGTATTCTGCATGGCCGTTATCAAAGAGAATTCTCGAGCTGTTCCATTCTCCGGGTTCATTTAGTACTTTTTTCGAAGTATCAGGCAGGTACATCGCGTAATCTGCACCGGTCTTCTGCCACTCTGCCAGTTCCCCGGGCCAGCCAATATCGTCTATAAGCTGATACTCGGGACCTGTCACATAGGGTGTACTGAACCTGTCAGATTCAACCACATGGTACATTACTCCGCTGTTGCCTTCGGGTGCTATCTTCCAGTCAAACTTCAGATCAAAACTGGCATACTCCTTTTTGCTGATTATATAACCTGTGCTGTCGCTGCCGGTGCCGTCTGCGGTGAGGCATCCGTCTTCGACACTCCACGTTCCGGTACCTTCGCTGTTATACAATCTCCACTGATCCAGGCTCTTGCCGTCAAACAGCAATTCCCAGCCCTGTTCAGCTTCTTCAGAAGTCAGCTTGTTGAAGTTTCCGGCGCATCCAGTCAGGAAAAGCAAACCGGTGATAATTGTTACCGTAGTTAATGTTCTCATATCATAGTATGTTTGTCAAGCCTCTAAAATAGCATATTATAACTAATCCTCAATCATTATCTTTGCCATCGCGCAAAAGGATGCCGATGAATCTACAGAGTGACACAACGATAGCAGCGCCGGCAACCGGCATTGGAGGAGCAATTGGCATTATACGTGTTAGCGGTCCTGGCACCTTTGCTATAATTGACTCACTTTTTGCACCGGAGTCCGGGAAGAACATACTCTCTGCCGGGGGATATACGGTCCATTTCGGAAGCTTAAGAAAGGATGATGATTTCATCGACGAGGTGCTTGTGACACTGTTCAGGTCTCCGGCCTCATACACCGGAGAAGACTCTGCTGAGATAAGTCATCATGCATCACCTTTCATCCAGCGCAGGATCATGGAGTTGCTTATTGAGCTGGGTGCGAAACCAGCCATGCCCGGTGAGTTCACAATGAGGGCCTTCATGAATGGCAGGATTGATCTGTTGCAGGCCGAGGCAGTAGCTGACCTCATTGCTGCCGATTCAGAGGCGGCACACCGTCTTGCAGTCACTCAACTGAGGGGAGGATTTTCTGAAGGGATAGAGAAACTGAGGAAGGAATTGTTAACATTCACCTCTCTGATTGAGCTGGAACTCGATTTCAGTGAGGAGGATGTGCAGTTTGCCGACCGGTTTGCCATGACTGAGACAGTAATTAAGATTAAGGAAACGGTTGACAGGCTATCTTCATCATTCAGGCTTGGCAATGCCATAAAAACAGGGATCCCTGTGGTTATTGCGGGCAGGCCCAATGTGGGCAAGTCCTCCCTGCTCAACGTGCTGCTTGAGGAGGAGCGCGCAATTGTTTCTGATATCCCTGGCACAACACGTGATACTGTTGAAGAGGTGTTGCATGTGGAAGGACTTCTCTTCCGGTTCATCGACACAGCCGGACTGAGGCACGGGGGTGATGAAATAGAGGAGCTCGGCATGGAGCGGACTCGGAACAAGCTTATGGCTGCCGATATCGTCCTGGCAGTGGCAGAGGCTACCGACAGTGCCTATGATATCTCTGCCTTTGCCGGTTCGGTCAGTGAGATGACTGATAATGCCGGATCCAGGATAATACTGATCGTCAACAAGTCAGACCTCATTACCAGAAGTGTTGCCTCATCGCTGAGGGAAGAACTGAAGAGCCTCACCCCTTTTCCCGTGATCTTCGTTTCAACAAAGGTATCTGAGGGAATTGATGTTTTGAAAAAACAGCTTACCGCTTCGGTGGAGACCGGCAGGCTTGACAACCCTCAATACATCGTGACCAATGCAAGGCATTACGAGGCGCTAAGAAACGTTTCAGATAGTCTTCAGAGGGTGCTTGACGGATTCCGTGACGGGATACCCACGGTGCTTATAGCAACAGACGTCAGGCAGGCAATCTATTACCTGGGGCTGATAACAGGAAAGATCTCACCCGAGGATATACTCGGGGAGATCTTTTCCAATTTTTGTATAGGTAAATAACCTCCTAGAGGTTGCGGACAGCCCTCTCGGCATCATGGCCAAAGAGATAAAACAGACCAAGCTGAATCCCCCGGTTAGTTGATACGACGTCGTTGTTTTTGTTAATATCGTTTAACCCGTGATTGTATCTCAGGTCAACGCCAAATCCTGTTGCCGGAAATACATAGCTTGTACCTACACTAAGGGTAAGGTCAATGGGGTTCCAGTTGTCGCTATTTTCCGAACTGACCAGGAATCCGATCTGCGGGCCGGCCTGTAACCTGAATCCGTTGTCAAACATATACTGGATCAGAACAGGTATATTCAGGTAGCCCAGGTTCAGGTTCTTAGACCCCTGTGCTGAATAGACAAGCTCAGGCTGCACTGCCCACTGGCTGTTACGATGAATATGGCCAAGCATGCCAAAATGATACCCTGTTCTCTGGGAGTAAGTGGTGTTGTTGTCATTCTGAATGTTATAGAAATTCAATCCTCCCTTGATCCCAAGAGTCACATGCCCTGCAGGTGAACTACTGTGCTGTGCGCTGGCAACTCCTGTAAAAAGAAACGCTGCAACCAATACTGGTAAAAACCTCATTTTTAATTTCATCTATCTGTTTTTTGTTTTCGTTGTGACCCTCTGCTTTCAGGGGTCATTTAAGTAATAGCAAAGTTGCCGCTTATTATATGGTAAAGTGTTACAGATTTGTCATTGCTTCTTACATGATTCACACATAATAAATGATTTAGTTTAGATGAGGTCAGTATGTACCTTACAGTATTGTTTCCTTTGCCTGCTTTTTAAAGACTGCCTTGATGCTTATGAGCGGCGGCATTGTATCGCCCAGCAGGAATCCCCAGGGCTTTAACGGCTCAACGTTATCACAGACAAGTTTCACAACTGCAAGAAGAGGTATTGAGATGAACATTCCGGGAATTCCCCAGACAGCGCCACCAACAAAGACTGCCAGAAGAGAAAAGAGCGCATTGAGCTTCACTTTGGAGGCAACAATCCTGGGAACAATATAGTTGTTGTCAACCAGCTGGATTGCATAATAGATTATCAGGACATACACCGGGTACCATGCGGAATCCTTTGTTATCATGGCAACGGTCATCGGCATGGCAACGGCTACCAGTCCTCCTATGTAAGGAATAATATTCAGTAACGCACCAATAATTCCGAGCAGCACAGCATACTCGATGCCCAGTATCAGCAGAGCCGCAGTATTAAGGGCGGCAACCAACCCCGCCTCTATGATCATGCCTATGAGATATTTCTGAATGAGGCTCTTGGTCCTGGTAATAAGTTGACCCACCTTGCCCTGCTGGTCAGCACTGAAAAGCCTGTGGATAAACTCTATCAGTATCGAATGGTAGAACAGGAGCATAAAGACGTAGACCGGTATGAGGAAGATAATAACGAGAAGGTTTCCCAGGGAGACCAGTGTATCGCCGATAGCGCTGGTGCCTGTATTGATAAGATCACTGCGCGTTTTTGACAGCCACTCATCCATCTTCCCGGCGTTTATGTCGAAATGAGCTGATATCCAGTCAATGCCCTGGTTAAGCAACCCGGTGAATTTATCTGCAAGGAATGGCAACGAATCGCTCAGCCGGTTGGCCTGCGAAAGCAGCAGTGCACCAAATGCCACAATGACAAATAGTGTCAGAAAAAGGGTAATGATGATCGCTATGACCCTGTTGAACCTCATCCTGACAAAGAGGTTTACTACCGGATGGAGTACAATGGCGAGAATGGATGCAAAAACCACCGGCACAAGAATGCTCCTGCCTATATAGAGCATTGCTATCAGGATGGCAATTCCGATTAACAGGACACTTGCTTTCAGATAAACCGGAAGCTTCATTCCTTCAATAGTCACGGTTTCGGGATGTCACTTTTTTGTTCCTGAAAATCCGAAGGAGGGCCAATTCTCCCTTTGACCTTAATGAACCGGTGTTTTTTGCCACGAAGCTGGTTACTCCTGACTGCAGAAGAGGGCTTAACACTTTCCTGATTCCCGGACCTGCCAGGCCCTTGAACAGCAGATTTGATGCCAGTCCTGCAGCCAGCCCAAGCGAAGTACCCAATATATTTTCAATCATGTTTGGCGACGAGGTGATATCATTCAGTGTGCTTCGAAGCAGATTGACAGGTTTGAAGGTTTCATAGGCTGCATAGAACTGCGCCTTAAGCTGATTTCCGTTTGCAGTATGCTCAATTTCAAGTAATTGAATTGAATTTCTAAGGTCTGCCCTTGAGGATATTGGTTCCATCCTGTGTTATTTAAGAACACTCCTGATTACGTAATCGCCGACTTTTCTCTTAAGCCATTCATGCATGAAGAGTCTCAATATCAATGCGATCAGACCATAAAAAGCTGCCACTGCAAAAAACCCGAAAAAGAGATTGCCAAGAAGCCCCCCTGCCCAGAAAGCAATACCCAGGTTTAGGAACAGCATGAAAAAGCTTGCTAACATAAAGATTAAAATCCCCGGTACTGTTGCCGAGACTATTTCTGATCCTTTGTCAATGGCTTTCAGTTTCGCCAGCTCAAGTTCTGCCTTGCCGTATTGAGTTGCTTTATCTAGAAGCTCATCAAAAGTTCTTGTGTTATCTTCCATTTTTATGGCTATGAAGTCGGGGAAGTGCTCCCGCAATGTTTGCAATCATCAGACGTTAGCCGTCCTTGACTTTTTGCCAGCTTCTTCACCGGCAGTACCGTTTATGTCTTCCAGATCACTGTCCGCCTGGCTTACATTGTCATATTTCTCCGAAATGTCATCGAGAAATTCATTGAACCTGTCTTTAATTGATTCTTTAAGTTCCTCTCCTTTTCCAGTCAGTCCCTTGCGTGTTTCAGATCCCTTTGCGGGTGCAAACAGTATACCTAATGCTGCTCCCGCTGCAACTCCTGCCAATAATGCCAATGCTACTTTTCCTGAACTCATAATCTTTTTGTATTAATAAGTCCGCTCCGGATTATCCCGCCAAAACTCCCTAACCTAACCTCCATGTACCATGTTGAATGTTATAACCGGGGTTTTTCCGAAGCGGACTATATGGTTATTTGCTGTTGTTTATATTAACAAAGGCAAATTTAAACCACGCCGGGGGCGTAATCATTACATTGTTCTGTCAATTAGTTACATAATTCCCATATCACCTGCCCGAAGAGAAGCTGATGAATCCTGCATGGAGCCTGTAACTGGTTTGCAATTAATGACAAAGGGCGTCCCGCGAGACGCCCCTTGATATTACTTATGCCTGATTTAATCAATACGGCGGAAGATTGAGCGGCAGGACATCATTAAGATACCAGACTGTACCTCTCTTTGATTCAGGAACCCAGAATATGGGAGTGGTATAGTCATCCTGATCCTGAACAGCCTTAAAATTCTCGCCATTTAGCTGAAGTTCAGATGATGGATAACGCAAGCGCTCGGGGCAGGGCTTCATGTACTCACCCCTGAGTATCATCGGCTCAAGCAGAGGGTGCCTGGTACGACGCAACTCAGCCCACAGATCATATTCATCGGTTATGTTCACATGAATATACTTCTGCTGCATGATGATCTCCATCTTGTTCTCCTCTCCCACAGCTGCTGTGAAATCATCTGCAATCTTTGCGGCATATGTTGTTATGTCTGCCACTGACTTGACCGGGTGAAGCACGGCAACGTCAGTTCTGTAAGAACTTTCACCGTTGAGCCAATACCACCAGTCACACGAATGGACCACTGCATCTCTCATATGTTCCGCAGCTGTCTTGCCGGTTGGGCCGTAGCCCTTTAACGCAATCTCCGCAAGCAGAAGGTCAACGTATGCCCTTGTCATCATTATTGCGGGGTACTTGTCGAAATTATGGAAATAAGTTGCAAAGTTATACATCGAAACCGCGTTTTGCGACAGGGCACTTTCAAGGTTATCAGGCTGAGTTGTTGCATAGTACCTGTGCCCTGCATTGTAGAAGGGAGTCAGTGCATCAGAGTTCATTGACACACCAAGGTAATCCAGGTTATTGTTCCATTTCGTCGGCATTGCAATGACCGGCAGCCTGGGGTCATCAATCCCAGGCTCATATGTATTGGTGTTATGGTTCATCCTCTTCATAATGACATTGGGGATGAAGTTTGCATAGGTTCTCTCATACATTCCCCTGATGATTGTACCTCCGCCTGAGGGATATTCATATGAATAGGGCCCGAAGTAAAGATCCTCGGACGGCAGGTTTGTAAGAGCGCTTGCCAAAAGAGGTACACCTACAGCCTGGTCTACTCCGGCAAGCTTGATTCCGTACTGCAGCCTGAGGGCATTAACGAACTGTATCCACTTCTGAATATCACCCTTAAGAGCGATATCCTGGGTGGAGAAGAAGGCTTTATTGTCAGCATTCATGTTGTTGTATGCAACTGTCAGGCGGTCGGCGATATAACCGAAATCATCCAGGATTGAAATGTAGATCTCCTTGGGGTCATCAAACTTCGGGTAAAGAATTCCAATGTTGCCCTGAAGGGCTTCCGAATATGGAATGCTGTTGTAGAAATCGACATTTCTAAGTGCAAGGATGTCTTTAAAGAGGGTTCCGAGCAGGTAATATACCTCAACCTGGTCTTTCTCCTCCTGTGACATTGCTTCGATCTTTTCTTTCATAAGAGCCCACTCCTTAACCTTGGTATAGTGGTAACCGAAAGCGTTTTTCACACCTTCCATATGGAAACCATTAACTCCTGTCTCAACATCTGCATAATCAACATAGTAAGCATAATACCTGTCAGTAATATACCGGTGCCCAACCTGGATGTAGGCCGGTATGCCCCACCCGTCATTCTGCCACCAATATTCACCATAGTCCTTTACAAAGAGCTGCCACTGGTAAAGCATGCCTGAAAACATGCCTGCTACTGACTTTTCCTCCGGTGGGTTTACAGTATCAGGATTCTTGTACTCGTCCTTCAGCACATCCTGGCAGGCTCCAAGCGCCAGCGCGAAGACGGAAATTATTATTAATAGCTTTTTCATATTATCCATTTCTTAATTGGTTAGAAGCTTACGTCAATCTTAAAACCGTAGCTGCGAAGCTGTGGCAGAGGCGTATATTCTACAAACTGGTCGTTGCCCAGCAGTGATTCAGGGTCAATGTTCGGCATTGTCTTGTAGATGTAGAACAGGTTCCTGGCAACAAGTGATACAGTCAGTTTTTGCAGTTTCAGCTTGTTGGAAATCTGCTGGGGCACAGTGTACATGATTGCGGCCTCTCGGAACTTAACGTAATCATTCTTGTAGAGCTTGTCCGGAGCGAACCACTCATTCATATCCTGTATATAAGTAGTCCAGTACTCGTACGAGGAAATGATAATGTCATTTTCTCCGTAGACACCGTCAGAGACCTCTTTAACTCCGTCGAGGATCAGTCCGTCATGGTAAATCATATTGTCACGGGCCCCGGCAGGTGCAGCCTGGTTATGCTGCCATGCGATTCGTTTACCGGTGGCATCGTCAACATAATAGGCCATGCCTCCGTGTGCCTCATCCCTGTATTTCAGTGACTCCTTGTTCTGCCCGTTACCCAGGAGATAGTAGTTGGTATGTGACAGGAATGTGCCACCGAACTTATAGTCGAATCCCAGGTGGAGGCTGAATTTACCGTAATAGAGATCGGTGGTGAAGCCTCCGATGAAGTTGGGGTTGATATTAGCGGCTGTAACGAACTTGTCGTTGTCACGCTGGTAGAGACCGTTACTGTTTACTACCTTGTTCCCCTGCGGGTCACGGAGATAGTCGTACATCTGAACGTCGCCAATGGGCTTGCCCTCAACAGCCATGATTGAGTAGCTGCTGGAACCGGCAATGCGGTACTCAGTTATGCCAGGATATAGTTCAATGACCTTTGTCCTCTGGTTTGCAGTGGTGAAGGTGACATCCCATGTCAGCTTCTCGGTCCTGACCGGTGTATATTTCAGGAACAGCTCATAACCCCAGTTCTTAACGTCACCGGCATTGAGTTTAATTGTGTTGAACCCGGTAGCCGGATCAATCCCCAGACCCATGATCTGGTCATAGGTATGGGATGTGTAATATGAAAATTCTGCTACAAGAGGCTTTTTCTCAAACCAGCGAGTGTCAAATCCGATTTCAAATTCGCGCTTTCGTTCATTCTTGATATCACTCGTAAACAGAGCCGAGGGACCATAAACGGTTACAGCATTTGTCCTTTCAACCATACCCACGCCAAAATCACGGTTGGTCCAGTAGGGTGTCGGAGCCGCACGACCCACATCGGCAAATGACATCCTCAGCTTCCCGTATGTGAGCCGTGGGATATCAAATGTCTGACTGAAATTCCATGTGCCGGAGATGCCGGGATAGAAATATGAGTTATTTGCCGGAGGAAGCAGCGATGACCAGTCGTTTCTGGCGGTAATTTCAACATAGTAAGTATTTTCCCATCCGAAAGAGGCCTGCCCAAGCACACTGTACTGAACATACGAACTACGGTTATGCGAGCGTGTTTGATTAAAGCTGCCAGTTGTTGTTGACGACCCGTTGAGTGAATACCAGCCGTCAAACTGAAGCCCTCCAACTGTACTGACACCAATATTGTTCTCCGAAAAACGGGTGAATTCGGGACCGGCAAAGATCACAACGTCAAGCCTGTCATCAAGGAACTTCTGTGTGAAATTCACAAATGCGTTGTAGTTCTGGCTGACGATGTTTCTCCTGCTGAACTCATAACCTCCGCCTTCAACCACAGGCATAATCTTGGTCACCTTATTCTCAGTGGTGAAATCCCAGTCAGTGAAGTCAGTCCCGGCATTGGCAGTCAGCGAGAGCCACGGTGTGAACTGGAGATTCATCTTGATTGCACCGGTCATATGCAGCTTGTCGTCTATATCCCTGTTCTCGAGCTGATCCCAGAGCATGTTCATGTAACCGTACTGGTCAAATGACTGTGGAAGACCGTAATCGTCAAGCACCCCTTTCTGACCAAATTTATCCTTGTACAAATACTTCAGCCCCTGGTAGTCAAGGTCGCGGTTGAAACCGTAGGAGACAAGCCTGAACATATTCTGGTACCTGTTCTGAGTCTGAACCTTATGTATATTGGTATAAACCTCAAAGCGTGCCAGCTCTGAGGCATTGATCTGTCCACTGAAACTGACTGATTTGGTCTTTTGATAGAAGTTTTCCACCATTCCGTTATAGTCCCTTGTTGTGAAGGCAAGACGCATGGCACCCTTATCGTTTGCTCCTGCAATTGCAGCTGTCAGGCTGTTTGTGTTCGTCTTCCGGAACATGTTGATCCAGTTGTCAGGATAAGCCTTATAGGTGGTCATTGTACTGTCATAGTTCATGATCGGCGAGTTGTCAAACGCCGGGCCGAACTGAGTCCTGCTGCTGTTCATCACCCGAACTGTCTGGCCAAGCGCGTTGGTACCGTAAATAGTATCATAAACAGATGTTCCTGACCCGAACTCATTCTGCCAGTCAATTGTGTTTACCGGCTGTTCAAAGGTGTTCTGATATGTGAGTGTGACGCCAAGCCCCCTGGTTGCCTGCCCTTTCTTGGTGGTGATCATCACAACCCCGTTACCGGCCCGGCTGCCGTAAAGTACTGTTGCCTTGGCACCCTTGAGAATCTCTATCGATTCAATGTCCTCACTGTTTATATCGTTAATACCTGTGCCGTAGTCAGGTGAGTTAAGCGGGTCATAGCCTCTGTTTGCCATGTTGGAGTTTTCGTCGAAAATGGGGACACCGTCAACGACGAACAGCGGACGGGTCTTTGTACTTACATCAAGACCGGCTGAACCGCGGATTTTAATGTTTACACCTCCGGTAGGTCCTGCGGTGCCAAGCTGTATACCCACACCTGCCGCCTTGCCGTAAAGGGATGCGAGAGCGTTCTGAGGAGTTCCGGCCACAGTAATCTCGGCAGCCTTTATTGAACTCACCGAATAGCCGAGTGCTTTCTTGTCACGTTTGATACCGAGAGCTGTCACAACAACATCCTCTATCATTTCGGTGGCGGGTTCAAGAGCCACATCATAAGTATTAGATGCTCCGAGTGTCACCTCGTAATCATTGTACCCTATCATAGAATAGAGAAGGATATTGCTTCCGGCCGGAACCGATAACCTGTAGTTCCCGTCTGTATCGGTGGACGTCCCTACAGTCAGTCCCTTCACTACGACGGTAACACCGGTAAGGGCAACACCATCCTTGGCATCTGTTACCTTACCGGAAATGCTTCTTTGTGAGAGTGCTGCCTGGAAACTACACAGCAACACAATCACCATGATCATGATTAGTTTTTTCATAAGCTGGGTTTAAAAATTTAAAGCGGGCTGTTGGTTAACTGAATCTGGCAGAGCCGGCTCACAGGCCGGCAATATTCTGCTCAGGGTGAATGACAGATGCTCTTTTTCATCACGTTTTGAGTTGGTTAAGGGTCATTATAAATGAAAGAGAATTACCACCATCTAAACCGAAAACGTTTTAATCAAAGCTGTACACAAACTTGAACGTAGCACAAATTTATGAAGTACCACGGATAAAAGCAATCTTTATGTATGATTTAAAGACGGACTAAAAATAAAAATGCTGCTCCGGTGTCAGCTGATATGATACCCCTGACTCGTCAGCTCACTGGCAGTAAAGTAAGAATAAACTCCCTCTTCTATCGGGTAATCCCAGCAGCCCATCCTGTGATATATCTCTCCCCCGAAACCGCTCTTAAAACGGTATAGTCCGTACATCGGATGATCAGGGTCAGGATTGGGCGAGATACCGAACATATCATACTCGGTACAACCCATTGCCTTCGAAAGAGTAATAGCCCTCCACTGAAGCGCATAGGTGGCCATGAGGTTACGCTTGTGAGACGATGAGGCCCCGTATAGATATGTCCCCCTGTTGCCTGTTATCACAAGGAACATGGCTGCCAGGGGCTCGTTGTCATGCTCTGCTATAAGCAGGTATACCTCGGCGGGAGACAGGGTATTTTCTGCCCTGCTTGTTAAGACTGCCCGGAAATGCTCAATGTCATGAAGAAAGAAGTTATTCCTGCTTGATGTCTCCCGATACAGGGAATACCAAATGTCGAGATTTTTTGTACCTGCCACACTCACAATGACCCCGTTGCGCTGTGAAAGACCGATGTTGTACCTGGTCTTTGGCTTCATGGACTGCAGAAGGGATGACTCATCCCTGCGGAGGTCAAGAAAGATTGTGTTGGAAGGCAGGATGTTGGATTGAGCCTTCCTGATATTCCGGTTGTTAGTGTCGAAGTTGAACCTCAATTCCTGTATCTGTTGTGCGGGCGGGCCGAGCCAGATGCCTTCCGGAGTGAATGCTTCCTCATCCCTGGCCCAGAACGACTCCCAGGCCAGGTCATACCTGATCATGAAACAGTCGTGCGGCAGCAATGAGCGCATGCATTCAGAGAGCTCTTCGAGGAACACACCCCGTAACTCGTCAGCCGGATCCAGCTCAGGACCGTATGGGACATACGCTATCGAATGGTTCGTGTCAACCTGCCTCAGGACCACAAGCACGTCAGAGGTGATGGTCTTGCTGCCTTCGCCTTGCGTATTGATGTCAGCCTCCGTCACCCGGAAATTGCAGGCAATGGAGTTGATGCCCATGCGGCGCTTGACTTCTGACCAGAATGCCGTCTGTTGAACGATAGGCGTACGGAACACCTCTTCTACATGCTTCTGTCTGAACCCGGTAATCATCACAAATTCTTTATAATCGAGCCTGCTGTCTGCCAGCGCGGCAAACATGGGACTTAATATTCAGAATTCCAATGATCTTTAATGCCGGATCAGATTACTCTTCCCCCCAGGCTGCTCAGGTCATTGTAGAAGCCTGGGTAGGACTTTGCAACCGCTTCTGCACCTGTAATGGTAACAGATCCTGTGGCACCGGCAGCCATCACTGCTGCCATCATCGCTATGCGGTGGTCATTGTGTGATGAGACGACTGCCCCCTGCACATTTCCTCCCGTGATCAGCATCTCATCTCCGCTTATACGGACACTGATCTTCATGGCCTCGAGTACCCCGGCGATGGCCTCCGCCCTGTCACTCTCCTTGTGCCTCAGCCTGCCTGCACCCAAGATCCTGCTGGTTCCCTCACAACGGGCAGCCAGCGCAGCCAGCGGAGGAAAAAGATCCGGAGAATCTGTGGCATCAAAGGTGAACGCCCGGAGCTTTGACAGAGAGCAGGTTATTCCGCCGGGACCGGTTACCAGGGAAACCCCTGCCTCATCCAGAGCCGTAAGTATCGCCCTGTCTGCCTGTATACTGTGGGGACTCAGCCCGTCTACAGTCACCCTGCCTGCCGTTGCTCCGGCAACCAGCAGGAAGGCCGCTCCGCTCCAGTCGCCCTCCACAGTGTACTCATGTGCCCTGTAGGACTGATTCCCGGGGATGATAAATGATCTGAAGGAGTCATTCTCAACCATGATGCCGAAATCTGCCAGCAGCCCGAGAGTGAGTCCTATGTAAGGCTTGCTTGTGAGGCTGGCCACATCCAGCCTGCTCTCTCCCTCTGCCAGAGGAAGTGCCATCAGCAGTCCGGTCAGAAGCTGTGATCCGGCAGAACCGTCAAGGAACGCCCTGCCAGCCCTGAGACGCCCGGTGAGCTTCACGGGCAACATCCCTTCAGTTGTCTCCACCGTGACTCCCAACTGCCCCAGGGCCTGACTGATCATTGTCACAGGCCTGCGCATGAGTGAACCTTTTCCCGTGAGCGTTACACTGTCTGTGACCAGCGCGGCTATCGGTGAAAACATACGCAAAGCCAGCCCTGACTCAGTGCAGTTCAGCATCACAGGTCCATAAGGTTTCCGGCCGGCCTCGATGGTTATCCTGTCCGGCTCCCCGTGAACCATTGCTCCGAGCTCACCGGCCATTGACATTGCAGCAAGTGAATCATTGCAATATGACGGATTTCGGATCACAGTGGTTCCCTTTGCCAGTAATCCTACTGCTATAGCTCTCTGCGTGAGACTCTTACTGGGAGGCGCCTCAATAGTACCACAGATTTCTGACGGACTGACGGTTATATTCATAAAGTTAAAATACGGCCTCAGCGGCCCGGTTCAACTGCTAATTTACTCATCTTTCATTACTTTCATCTGGTGGGTGATCGATTCCTGGTGGATCGCCTCCAGTATTGACTGGATAAACTCAGGTGTCAGCCCCTTTCTGACACCCTTGTCCACAGCATTATCCTTCACCTCTTTCCACCGGCTGCTCTGGAGGATAGTGATGCCATGCTCCTTCTTGTAGCGGCCGATTGTTTCTGCCACCTGCATCCTGCTCTCCAGGATATCAAGAAGCAGATTGTCATAAACATCTATCTGGCTTCGCAGGTCCCCGATATTCTCAAGGAATTCCGGATCGTCCGTGGTTGGAGACCTGAGTACCAGGCTGCCGAGCACCTTCATCAGTTCCACCGGAGTGATCTGCTGTTTCCTGTCACTGAGGGCGCTAGGCGGATCAATGTGAGTCTCAATCATCAAACCGTCATAATGGAGGTCCATTGCCTTTTGTGAGAGGTCGCCTATGAATGCGGTGTCACCTCCCATGTGGCTCGGATCGCATATCATGCCAAGACCCGGCAGACGCTGCCTGAGCTCCACGGCTATCTGCCACCTGGGCTGATTGCGGAATGAGGTCTTTTCCCAGGTGGAGAAACCACGGTGTACAGCCGCAATCCGGGTGATGCCGGCGTGACTGATGCGTTCAATGGCACCTATCCAGAGTTCAAGGTCAGGGTTGACGGGATTCTTTACAAACACCATCACGTCAGAATCCTTAAGGGCTGTGGCAATTTCCTGGAGTGCAAACGGATTTACGCTGGTGCGTGCTCCTATCCAGACGGCGTCAATTCCATGTTTCAGTGCTTCATATACATGTTTTTCCGTGGCTACCTCCACTGCTATCGGAAGGCCGAACTGATCCCTCACGTGCCGGAGCCATTTTAGTCCCGCGGTGCCTACTCCCTCAAACTGTCCCGGCCGGGTACGGGGCTTCCATATGCCGGCCCGGAAGATATCAACCCGTCCGGATGCCACCAGTGCGGCAGCGGTGGTCATCACCTGCTCCTCACTCTCTGCACTGCAGGGCCCGGCTATGACAAGAGGCCGTTTCTTGAAGACCGGCCACTCCTCCATAGGCTCAATATTAAGGCTGTTCCTTGTTTTTGTAGTTGTCATAATCAGATTGTCAGTGTTCATGGTATAATCAGAGTTTTATTTAAGGATTTTTCCTATCCGGTTGGCCGAGGTCATAAGCTGCCTGAGAGCTTCATCATCACCGCTCTCAATATGCTTCCTGAAGAGATTCATCTTTTCTATATAGGTATCGATGACTTCCAGAATGGGTCCGGCGTTTCCCGCGAAGATCGGAGCCCAGGTTTCGGCGTTGCTTTTTGAAAGACGCACCGTGCTCTCGAACCCACCTGCTGCAAGGGACATGATATTTCGGGTGTCTCTCTCCTTCTCCAGCACGCACAATGCCAGTGCAAAGGAGGTGATATGCGAGATGTGCGATACATAGGCAACATGCACATCATGCTCCCCTGAGTCCATATACTGGATCTTCATATTAAACGACTGCAGGAGCGCGGTTATCAGCTCCAGAGCGTCATCATCACTTTTCTCCGGGTCGCAGATAATGGCTATCCTTTCATTGAAGAGAGTGTCCAATGCAGCTGCCGGTCCGGAGTGTTCCGTTCCGGCCATGGGGTGAGCGGCCACATATCTTCCCCGTGCCGGATGCCTGTCAGCCACGGCGGCAATATCAGATTTGGTTGAGCCCATATCGGTCACCACCTTGCCGGTGCCTTCTATCATATCGAGAATACCCGGCAGCAGCCGGCAATTGACATCTACAGGTGCACAGAGGATGATGATATCAGACTTCACCACGGCCTCCTCCAGCGGCAGAAACTCATCGGCCAGGCCCCGGTACATTGCAATTGTGCAGTGATGGGGATTAGCATCAACCCCTGTTATTCTTCCAGTAAAACCGTTGAGTCTCAGGTTTCGCGCAAGTGATCCCCCTATGAGGCCAAGTCCTGTAATACAGATATTTGCAGACATCTTCCTTCAGTTAATTGTTGGTATTTCCGTTTTTGCTCCTGTCCTAATGCGACGGAGCGCCTTTTTCATTATCTCCTCTTCCGCGCACAGCGAAATTCTTATGTGGCTCCTGCCGTTGTCACCAAACACCGACCCGGGCGTCACGAAGAGATGGTTACGGTGAAGAAGCTCCTCAGTCAGCTCTTCGGCATTATTGTAGCGGCCGGGGATCTTGCCCCAGAGAAAGAGTCCCGACTGTGAGGGGCTGAAGCTGCAGCCGAGCTCATCCATTATCTCCTCTGCGAACCTGCGTCGCCGGCTGTAGACATCATTAAGCCTCCTATACCACTCATCCGGCGCCTTAAGCGCCATGGCAGCAGCTTCCTGGAGAGGCTTGAACATGCCTGAATCCATATTGCTCTTGACTCTCAGGATGTCATCGATATAGCGTTTGTGTCCGGCCAGCATGCCGATCCTCCAGCCGGCCATATTGTGCGACTTGCTGAGAGAGTTAAGCTCCAGTGCCGTACCTTTTGCTCCCGGAACCGACAGGATGCTGAGGTGTTTATCGTTTAATATGAAACTGTAAGGGTTATCGTTGCAGAGTAGTATACGGTTTCTGAGAGCAAAACCGACAAGCTCTCCGAAAAGCTCAGGGGTTGCTCTGGTCCCGGTGGGCATATGGGGATAGTTGATCCACATCATCTTCACCTTCTTCGTACCTGCTTCCTCAATGGCACGGATGTCAGGAAGCCAGCCCGTCTCTTCTTTAAGGTGATACTTCCTGACAACACCGCCCGCCAGGCTGGCAGCAGCAGCATATGCGGGGTAACCCGGGTCAGGCACCAGCACCTCATCTCCCGGATCAAGGAAGGCCATACTGATATGCATTATGCCTTCTTTCGAGCCTATAAGCGGAAGTATCTCAGTCTCCGCATCAAGCCTGGTGCGGAAAAACCTCTGGTACCACTCTGAAAAAGCATTGCGCAGCGCCGGGATGCCCCGGTAGCCCTGGTAACCGTGGTTGCCGTTGACTGATGCACTGCGCACCAGCTCCGCTGTCACCTCCTGTGCCGGAGGCATATCAGGACTCCCTATGCCCAGGTTTATGATATCGGCGCCCTCCTGCCGCATACGGGCAATTTCCGCCAGCTTGGCCGAGAAATAATACTCATTCACCAGTCCGGTGCGTGATGATGCTCTGATAATTGGATTATCCATATCCTCGCTTGTATGTCTAGTTTGATCCTGTTTCGTAAGGCATAAGCCCGTGACTGAACTCACCAACTACCTCCAGCCCCTCAGTAAGCGGACGAATTGCATCAAGGGCCTGGCGATATCTGTTATAGTCGCTGTATATCAAGTCTATATGAAACATGTACTCCCACGGTCTCCCGACAATAGGCAGCGACTGAATCTTTGTCAGGCTGATCTGGTAAAAGGCAAGGACAGACAGGACCTGAGAAAGTGATCCCACCTTATGGGGAAGGGAAAAACAGACCATCGCCTTGTCTGACCCAGCCGGCTTTCTGCTTTCTTCTGCCTCAGTACCGCTGCCTGAGATGATCAGGAATCGGGTGAAATTCAGACTGTCATCCTCAATCTCCTTCTGCAGTATTGCCAGACTGTAGATGCCGGCAGCGCTGCTGCTGGCAATGGCACCTGAGCCGAACTGATGCTCCTCGCTTATGATCCTGGCGCTGAGGGCTGTATCCACAGCCTCAACCACCTTAACCCCGCGCTGTCTCATCTCATTGACAAATTGAGAGCACTGCTGTATAGCCATCGGGTGAGAGTGGATCTCCCTGATATCTGAAAGCTTCTGTCCGGGCAACGCCACAAGGTTCTGTCTGACACGAATGCATATTTCTCCCGTCACCGGCAGCCGGGAGCGGCGTAACAGCTCATAGTTTGGAAGTATGCTTCCTGCTACAGAATTCTCGAAGGCAACTATGCCGTAGTCAGCCCCGCCATCAGAAAGTAACGTGAATAGATCACCGAAGGTGTCACACGGCACGACTTCTATCTCATTGTCCCTGAAATATTCCACAGCTGCTATCTCATGAAAGGAGCCCCGGATGCCCTGAATGGCGACGTTGATTTTCTCTTTTGCCTTTTTCATTTCGCTGTACGCAAAAAAAAAGGCCCCGCTTTTACGGGACCTTCTTCATCATATGCTATTTCTTATTCAGATACAACTATTCGGTCCCTTTTGCCTTGTGGTAAAAGAAAAAATAAAACGAATAGTTGTATTTGTAATTGCCGTTCATAATTTCAACGTAAAAGTAGTGATTATTTTATATTGACTCACATTTGATATATATTTTTTATGAGTTACCTCTATGTAGAGACTTTCAGCTCTGTTTCAGAGTTTCGAAATATCTATACTGGTGCTCTACAAAAAGTATAATGGCTGCCATTAATACACTACTTGAGATCTTCTATAATTTATTATAGACTTGATATACAAATATTAACATTAATTTAATAACTCTACAGATCTCTGACCCTTTCCTGTATTGACTATATCCGGAAACTGTGCATAAAGTATAGTTAATGATT
>JAVEZX010000026.1:6263-27369 GCA_034002785.1 Bacteroidales bacterium | reverse complement strand
CTGAAACCCTTAAGGAGTACAGCCACTTTTACCTGACTGACACTGCACAGCTCAACGCTGCTGATACCAGTGATCTCAGAAGGAAGTGTTTTGAGAACCAGATCAAACTGGTTGTCGTTAAAAACACCCTCCTGAAGAGAGCCCTGGAACAGGCGGGCCTCGAGTGCGGAGAACTTTTCCCCGTACTGAAAGGCGCAACTGCCGTAATGTTCTCGAATAACGGAAACACTCCTGCAAAAATGATCAAGGAGTTCCGTAGATCGCATCCGAAACCCTTGATAAAAGGAGCTTATATTGAAGAATCAGTTTACGTAGGTGAAAACCTCCTTGATACCCTCGTGGCACTCAAGTCGAGAGAAGAACTTATCGGTGATATCATCATGCTCCTCCAGTCGCCCGCGAAGAATGTCATCTCCGCGTTGCAGTCAGGCGGTTCAACCATTCACGGTGTTCTGGAAACACTGTCAAAAAAAGAAGAATCAATTAGTTAATCAAATTTAAAAATTCCTATAAAAATGGCAGATCTTAAGAAATTTGCAGAAGAGTTGGTGAACTTAACCGTTAAAGAGGTTAACGAGCTTGCAAAAATACTGAAAGAAGAGTATGGCATCGAACCCGCAGCAGCAGCAGTTGCAGTAGCAGCTCCCGCAGCAGCAGACGCAGCCCCGGCAGTAGCCGAGAAGACTTCGTTTGATGTTATCCTCAAGAATGCAGGCGGCCAGAAACTTCAGATCGTCAAGCTGGTAAAAGATCTTACCGGCCTTGGCCTGAAAGAAGCAAAAGCTGTCGTTGATGCCGCTCCCGGCCCAGTGAAAGAGGGTGTTTCAAAGGAAGAGGCAGAGAACATTAAGAAAACATTGGAAGAATCAGGAGCTGAAGTTGAACTTAAATAAGTTATACCTGATTACCGGGTTTACAGGTTTAGTTCCGCCACCAGGCGGAGCTAAGCCTTTTTTCCATTTTTCATAAGTTCACTTAATCCGACCATCAATGTCCTCAAATAGTAACGAAAGAGTAAGTTTCGCATCCAAGAAGGATCAGCTCGAATACCCTGATTTTCTTGAGATTCAGTTAAAATCTTTTTCCGAGTTTTTCCAGCTCGGCACAACACCCGAGAACAGGAGGAGAGAAGGCCTTTACCAGGTCTTCATGGAGAACTTCCCCATCACCGATACCAGGAATAACTTCGTGCTCGAATTCCTGGACTATTCAATTGACCCGCCGCGCTATACAATTGATGAGTGCATTGAACGCGGCCTGACCTTCAGTGTTCCGCTGAAGGCAAAACTGAAACTTTACTGCACCGACCCCGAGCACGAGGATTTTGATACAGTCATCCAGGATGTTTACCTGGGCGTAATACCGTACATGACCGAACGCGGTACGTTCGTCATAAACGGTGCAGAAAGAGTAGTCGTATCACAGCTCCACAGATCGCCGGGCGTATTCTTCGGCCAGAGCATCCACGCCAACGGTACAAAACTCTATTCAGCAAGAATCATCCCCTTCAAGGGTTCATGGATCGAGTTCGCGACCGACATCAACAATGTGATGTACGCCTACATCGACCGTAAAAAGAAACTCCCCGTAACAACCCTCCTGAGAGCCATCGGCTTCGAAGGCGACAAGGACATACTCGAGATCTTCAACCTCGCTGAGGAACACAAGGTGTCGAAAGTCAGCATCAAGAAGCTTGTCGGACGCAAGCTCGCTGCCAGGGTGCTCCGCACCTGGGTCGAGGACTTCGTGGATGAAGACACCGGCGAGGTGGTCTCCATCGAACGTAATGAAGTTGTTCTTGACAGGGAGACCGTCATCGAGAACGACCATGTTGACCTGATAGTCGATTCAGGGGCCAAGTCTATCCTGCTTCACAGAGATGACATGAGCCTCTCCGACTTCGCCATCATATACAACACACTGCAGAAAGACCCCTGCAACTCAGAGAAGGAAGCCGTGCTCTACATCTACCGCCAGCTCCGTAACGCAGAGCCGCCGGATGAAGCCACCGCACGCGATATCATTGACAAACTCTTCTTCTCGGACAAGAGGTATGACCTGGGTGATGTAGGACGATTCCGCATCAACCGCAAGCTCAACCTCAATATAGATATTACAACCAAGATCCTCACAAGGGAGGATATAATTGCAATCATCCGTTATCTCATTGAGCTTATCAACTCAAAGACAGATGTGGATGATATTGACCACCTTAGCAACAGGAGGGTACGTACCGTCGGCGAACAGCTCTCAGCCCAGTTCAGCGTCGGTCTGGCCCGTATGGCCCGTACAATCCGTGAACGTATGAACGTGCGTGACAACGAGGTCTTTACACCGGTTGACCTGATCAACTCAAAGACCCTTTCGTCTGTAATCAACTCATTCTTCGGTACCAACCAGCTGTCTCAGTTCATGGATCAGACCAACCCGCTGGCGGAGATGACGCACAAGCGCCGTCTCTCAGCCCTCGGACCCGGCGGTCTCTCGCGTGAACGCGCAGGCTTCGAGGTTCGTGACGTGCACTACACGCACTACGGTCGCCTCTGCCCGATTGAGACACCTGAAGGCCCGAACATCGGTCTTATCTCTTCGCTCTGCGTCTATGCCCGCATAAACGAGCTCGGCTTCATTGAGACACCTTACCGTGATGTGAATGACGGCAAGGTCAATCTGAACAACAGCGATGTCAAATGGCTTACCGCCGAGGATGAGGAGTACCTCACCGTGGCACAGGCCAACGCACCGGTGATGGATGACGGCACATTCGTCAACCCCAGGGCAAAGTCAAGGCTCGGTGCTGACTATCCCTTCGAGGAGATAGCCAAGGTGCAGATGATGGACGTGGCTCCGAACCAGATTGCTTCAATAGCCGCATCACTCATCCCGTTCCTGGAGCATGACGACGCCAACCGCGCCCTCATGGGATCAAACATGATGCGCCAGGCAGTTCCGCTTGTCAAACCCGAGGCACCCATCGTGGGTACCGGCCTCGAAGCACAGGTTATCAAGGACTCCCGCATACTCATCGTTGCCGAGGGTGACGGCGTGGTGGAATATGTTGACGCCAACGAGATCGTCATCCGCTATATCCGCAACGACGAGGAGAAGTTCGTCAGCTTCGATGACGATATAAAGCGCTATCAGCTTCCCAAGTACCATAAAACCAACCAGAACACCACTATCAACCTCATTCCGATCGTAAGAAAGGGAGAGAAGGTTGTCAAGGGACAGGTGCTTACCGAAGGGTACGGTACCAAGAACGGTGAACTGGCGCTGGGCCGTAACCTGAAGGTGGCATTCATGCCCTGGAAGGGTTACAATTTCGAGGATGCCATCGTGCTGAGCGAAAGGGTTGTGCAGGAAGACGTCTTCACCTCCGTGCATATTGACGAGTACCTTCTCGAGGTGCGCGACACCAAGCGCGGGATGGAAGAACTTACTTCAGACATACCCAACGTAAGCGAGGAAGCAACCAAGAATCTCGACGAGAACGGGCTTATCCGCATTGGCGCTCAGATCAGGCCGGGAGACATACTCATCGGCAAGATCACGCCGAAAGGTGAATCGGATCCCTCACCGGAGGAGAAACTCCTCAGGGCCATCTTCGGCGACAAGGCCGGTGACGTGAAGGATGCTTCACTCAAGGCCGGTCCGTCACTCGAAGGCGTTGTAATTGACAAGAAACTCTTCACCCGCGCCATCAAGGACCGCAAGGCGAAGACTGCAGAGAAACCCCTCCTGGACAAGATTGACGCCGACTTCAACAGAACGGCAGACGATCTCAAGGCAAGGCTGGTTGACAAGCTCTTCATTCTTGTCAACGGCAAGACCTCACAGGGAGTAAAGGATTATCTCAATGTGGACATCATCCCCAAGGGAGCCAAGTTCACACTGAAGCAGCTCCAGGAGATCGACTACCTGAATATCAACCCCAACAAGTGGACTACTGACAAGAAGAAGAACGACAGCATCAAGCAGCTCCTTCACAACTACATCATCAAGTACAAGGAGATTGACGGTGTCTACAAGCGCAAGAGGTACAACATCACAATCGGTGATGAGCTGCCCGCAGGAATTGTCAGGCTTGCCAAGGTCTACATTGCCAAGAAACGCAAGGTTAGGGTGGGTGACAAGATGGCCGGCCGACACGGAAACAAGGGTATCGTAGCCAGGATAGTACGTTCTGAGGATATGCCCTTCCTGGCTGACGGAACTCCGGTTGACATCGTTCTCAACCCGCTTGGTGTGCCTTCCCGAATGAACCTGGGACAGATCTACGAGACTGTTCTTGGCTGGGCTGGCAAGGAGCTGGGGTTGCAGTTCTCGACACCGATCTTCGACGGCGCCAAGCAGTCAGAGATCAATGACCTGACTGTGAAGGCAGGCATACCGCGCAACGGAACCACCTACCTCTACGACGGCGGCACCGGCGAGCGCTTTGACCAGCCGGCTACCGTGGGTATGATATATATGCTCAAACTGGGTCACATGGTTGATGACAAGATGCATGCCCGTTCAATAGGGCCCTATTCGCTCATCACCCAGCAGCCTCTCGGAGGTAAGGCACAGTTCGGAGGCCAGAGATTCGGGGAAATGGAAGTGTGGGCCCTCGAGGCATTCGGTGCCGCACACATCCTGCAGGAGATCCTTACAATCAAGTCTGACGACGTGATCGGAAGGGCCAAGGCTTACGAAGCTATAGTCAAGGGAGAACCGATGCCGCTTCCAGGCATACCGGAGTCACTGAACGTGCTGCTGCACGAACTCCGCGGTCTGGGACTGAGCATCAACCTTGAGTAATTAAGCCGAGCATACACTAAGAAAAAAAAGAAAACATAATATGTCATTCAGAAGGGATAACAAACAGAAGACCAGCTACACAAAGATCTCGATAGGGCTGGCATCGCCGGAAGAGATTCTCGACAAGTCGAGCGGCGAGGTCCTGAAACCTGAGACAATCAACTACCGTACCTACAAGCCTGAACGTGACGGCCTCTTCTGCGAGAGGATCTTCGGACCGGTAAAGGATTATGAGTGCCATTGCGGAAAGTACAAGAGGATACGCTACAAGGGTATCGTCTGCGACCGCTGCGGCGTTGAGGTGACGGAGAAGAAGGTCAGGCGCGAGCGCATGGGACACATCTCACTGGTGGTTCCCGTAGCCCATATCTGGTACTTCAGGTCACTGCCTAACAAGATCGGTTACCTGCTGGGTCTTCCTACAAAGAAGCTTGACAGCATCATTTACTATGAAAGGTATGTTGTCATCAACCCGGGTGTGAAAGCCGTTGACGGCGTCAAATACCTCGATTTCCTCTCGGAAGAGGAGTACATGGAGATAGTTGAGACTCTTCCAAAGGAGAACCAGTATCTTGATGATGACCATCCTGACAAGTTCGTTGCCGAGATGGGAGCAGAGGCTCTCTATAAGCTTCTTGGCAAGCTTGACCTCGATGAGCTTTCATATTCGCTTCGCCACCGCGCCAACACGGAGACATCGCAGCAGCGCAAGAGCGAAGCCCTCAAGAGGCTGCAGGTTGTTGAAGCCTTCAGGGAATCAAAGAACATCAACAGGCCCGAGTGGATGATCGTGAAGATCGTTCCCGTCATCCCGCCCGAACTGAGGCCCCTTGTTCCGCTCGATGGCGGCCGTTTTGCCACCAGCGACCTGAACGACCTCTACCGCAGGGTAATCATACGTAACAACCGTCTCAAGAGACTGATAGAGATCAAGGCTCCCGAGGTGATCCTCCGCAATGAAAAGAGAATGCTGCAGGAAGCCGTTGACTCACTCTTTGACAACTCGCGCAAGGCGAACGCAGTCAAGACCGACGCCAACAGACCTCTCAAGTCGCTCTCTGACAGCCTCAAGGGCAAGCAGGGACGATTCCGTCAGAACCTTCTCGGTAAGAGGGTTGACTATTCGGCACGTTCGGTTATCGTCGTTGGTCCGGAACTGAAGCTTCATGAGACCGGCATCCCGAAGGATATGGCTGCCGAGCTCTACAAGCCGTTTGTGATCCGCAAGCTCATCGAGCGCGGTATCGTCAAGACTGTCAAGAGCGCCAAGAAGATTGTTGACCGCAAGGATCCGGTTGTCTGGGATATCCTCGAGAACGTACTCAAGGGCCATCCCGTGATGCTGAACCGTGCCCCGACACTTCACAGGCTTGGTATCCAGGCCTTCCAGCCGAAGCTGATTGAGGGCAAGGCAATCCAGCTTCACCCGCTCGTCTGTACCGCATTCAACGCCGACTTCGACGGTGACCAGATGGCTGTGCACCTTCCGCTCGGCAACGCTGCAGTACTGGAGGCACAGATGCTGATGCTCGCATCGCACAACATCCTTAACCCGGCCAACGGAGCGCCGATAACAGTGCCTTCACAGGACATGGTTCTCGGTCTCTACTACATCACCAAGGCACGCAAGAGTACCGAAGAGATCAAGGTCAAGGGCGAAGGAACCACATTCTACTCACATGAGGAGGTACGCATTGCCTATAACGAAGGCAAGATTGACCTTCATGCTGTAATAAAGGTAAAGGTTGATGACATGGTTGACGGACAGAAGGTCAACCACCTGATTGAGACCACTGTAGGACGAGTGATATTCAATGAGTTCGTTCCGGAGGAAGTTGGTTACATCAACGAGCTTCTGACAAAGAAGTCTCTAAGGGATATCATCGGTACCGTACTCAAGAAGGCAGGAACCGCCAAGACATCGGATTTCCTTGACGACATCAAGAACCTCGGGTTCCGCATGGCGTTCACCGGCGGTCTCTCGTTCAACCTTGACGACGTCATCATTCCGCTGGAAAAGGAGATGTTCGTGCAGGAAGGCTACGAGCAGGTTGACGAAGTGCTCTCCAACTACAGCATGGGCTTCATCACAAACAACGAGAGATACAACCAGATCATTGACATCTGGACCCATGTCAACGCACGTCTCACGCAGACACTTATGAAGCAGCTTTCAACAGACAAGCAGGGCTTCAACTCGGTTTATATGATGCTTGACTCCGGAGCAAGGGGCTCGAAGGAGCAGATCCGCCAGCTATCAGGCATGAGGGGTCTAATGGCCAAGCCTCAGAAGTCAGGAGCATCCGGGTCTGAGATCATTGAGAACCCGATCCTTTCGAACTTCAAGGAGGGTCTTTCAGTTCTTGAGTACTTCATCTCTACCCACGGTGCACGTAAGGGTCTTGCTGACACGGCACTGAAGACTGCTGACGCAGGTTATCTTACCCGCCGTCTCGTTGACGTGTCACAGGATGTGATTATCACTGAGGAGGACTGCGGTACGCTTCGCGGGCTGGTGGCTACTGCCATCAAGAACAACGAAGAGATCGTGGAGTCACTCTACGAGAGGATCCTTGGCCGTACAACGGTTCACGATATCTATAATCCTCTTACCGGCGAACTCATTGTCTCATCAGGCGAAGAGATTACGGAAGCAGTTGCAAACCGCATCGACGAGTCGCCCATCGAGCAGGTCGAGATCCGTTCGGTACTTACCTGTGAATCGAAGAAGGGTGTTTGCGCGAAGTGTTACGGACGTAACCTTGCCACTGGCCGCATGGTCCAGAAGGGTGAGGCTACCGGTGTTATCGCTGCACAGAGTATCGGTGAACCTGGTACGCAGCTTACTCTCCGTACGTTCCACGTGGGTGGTACTGCATCGAACATTACAACCGAATCGAGCCTTGTTGCAAGGTACGGCGGTATAGCCGTCATCGAGGAGGTAAGGACTGTCGTCAAGAAGGATCCGGAGAAGGGCAAGGTTGACATCGTTATCGGCCGTCTCGGTGAGCTCAGAATTGTTGACAAGACCACAGGCATCGCCCTGACAACACATACAATACCTTACGGCAGCAGGCTTTACATCAAGGCCGACCAGGAGGTTAAGAAGGGTGATCTTATCTGCGAATGGGATCCCTTCAACGCGGTTATCATCTCCGAAGTGGCCGGTAAGGTTGCATTTGACTACCTCATTGAGGGCGTGACCTTCCGTGAGGAGTCTGATGAACAGACCGGTTTCAAGGAGAAGGTGATCATTGAGAGCAGGGACAAGACAAAGAACCCGACAATCAAGATCATGTCTCCCGAGGGAGTCGAGATCAAGTCATACAACCTTCCGGTGGGTGCCCACCTGGTTACTGACCTCAACAAGCAGGTCGAATCAGGTGACACAATCGTGAAGATACCAAGGGCAGTAGGCAAGTCCGGTGACATCACCGGCGGTCTGCCGCGTGTGACCGAGCTATTTGAGGCACGTAACCCGTCCAACCCGGCCATTGTGACCGAGATTGACGGTGAGGTGACCTATGGCAAGATCAAGAGGGGTAACAGGGAGATTACGATTACTTCCAAGTCCGGTGAGATGAAGAAGTACCTCGTTCCTCTGTCGAAGCAGATCCTTGTGCAGGAGAATGACTACGTCAGGGCCGGTACGCCGCTCTCCGACGGTGCCATCACCCCGTCAGACATCCTGGCCATCAAGGGCCCGACAAAGGTTCAGGAGTACATTGTCAATGAGATCCAGGAGGTATACCGTCTCCAGGGTGTGAAGATCAACGACAAGCACTTCGAGATTATCGTCAGGCAGATGATGCGTAAGGTTGAGATCATTGACCCGGGTGACACCAAATTCCTCGAGCGTCAGGTGGTTGACAAGCTGGAGTTCATGGATGAGAACGACTGGGTTTACGGCAAGAAGATTGTCCTGGAATCCGGTGACAGCCAGACGCTGAAGCCGGGCATGGTCATCACCGCCCGCAAGCTCAGGGATGAAAACTCATTGCTCAAGCGCCGTGACCTCAAGCTGATTGAGGCCAGGGATGCGGTTCCGGCAACATCACAGCAGGTGCTGCAGGGTATCACCCGTGCCGCTCTCCAGACAAACAGCTTCTTCTCGGCTGCTTCATTCCAGGAGACCACAAAGGTTCTGAATGAGGCTGCCATACTCGGGAAGATCGACTTCCTTGAGGGGCTGAAGGAGAACGTCATCGTCGGGCATCTTATCCCGGCCGGTACAGGCCTCAGGGAGTACAATAACGTCATCGTCGGATCACTTGACGATTATGAATCACTTGTGCACGCCGGACAGAGTACCAGCGAGGTGGAACAGGATTAACATCAGTATCATGTCAGAGAACAAGAATCAGGGACAGTTCAATATCGAACTCAGCGAAGAGGTGGCAGAAGGTGTCTACTCGAACCTGGCGGTCATAACACATTCGCCTGCCGAGTTTGTGATTGATTTCATAAGGATAATGCCGGGAGTGCCCAAGTCAAAGGTCAAGTCGAGGATTATCCTTACACCCGAACATGCCAAGAGGCTGGTAGCCGCACTCAGTGACAACATCGCCAAGTATGAGGCCGTTCACGGCCCCATCCGCGAGGTCAAGGGGTCAGGACCTGTCATTCCGTTCACGTTCGGCGGGCCGACAGCCCAGGCATGAGATCTGGATATACAGAAGATGAGCCGGTTGAGAAATCATCCGGCTTTCTTTTTTGCAGAGACGGAAAATAAACGTTATTTTGCGTGTCTAATCAGTTGATACCATGAAAAGATTAAGGATACCGTCCACCATAGCCATGATCATTGTAATATCAGCAGTGGCTGTGCTGTCGTGGGGCTGCAAGAAACAGCCCAAGTGCGGGTGTGACGGCGATGCGCTGGACACCCTGAGATTGATTCACGTCAACATATCATATGATGTTGACAACAAAACAGCCCGTTTCTCTGTGCTTGGAGATCCTTATGCAGTATACTACTTCTGCAATCCGTCCGAATGGATGAGCCAGCTCTCCAAGTTCGAGCAGGGGGAGGAGATTCTTATCTCCGGACCTTTTTTTTATGAGTGTAATTATTTGATGAACAGCAGCAATTCGCCATATTATTATGGGATGAGGATTTACCAGATTAATGTGACTGCTGCGGCCGAATACGAATTCGGCAAATAGGCTCTTACTTACAACATCATGACTCTGCACCAGTGGCGACCTACAACATATCCTTCATCGGGGCCGGCAACGTCGCTGAATCGCTTGTCTGCGGACTGGCTGCTGCAGGCCATCGGATAGCATCGGTTGCTTCTCGCGGAGGCGACAGTGCCAGGCTGCTTGCAGCCACCTGCGGGGCTGAATGGCGCCGTGACCTGACTGTTCCTGAAAACTGTGATATCCTGATAATATCCGTGACTGATACCGCTGTTGCAGGTGTGGCTGCCGGCGTTAAGGCAGGTCCGGGAACAGCTGTTGTCCATACGGCTGGCAGTGTGTCACTTGAAGCCCTGGGCCGTTCAACCGGTGCCGGGGTACTCTATCCGCTGCAGACATTCACAAAAGGCTTTCCGCCCGATCTCCGCAAAGTACCATTCTTCATAGAGGCAACAGACCCCTCCACACTGGGGATGCTCAGGGAACTGGGAGAAGGGATCGGTTCCGGAGCCTGGGAGTGTGATTCGGAAGCAAGGAAACAACTGCATGTGGCAGCTGTCTTCACCAATAATTTCTCCAACTTCATGATGACAACCGGCGAGGCTGTTGCTGCCAGGGCAGGCATTGATCCCGCCCTGCTTCGTCCGCTGATAGAGGAGACAGCCAGAAAGGCTCTGCGTACAGGCCCGGAGGCAGCCCAGACAGGACCTGCTGTCCGGCAGGATAAGGGCACGGTGAAAAGTCATATCGATTTGTTATCTTTCTCACCTCAATACCAGAGACTATACCGGCTGGTCAGCAAAATGATCACAGGCCACTACAGTAAAAGCAAAAGATGACCAACTTCAAGGAAGAGTTACGGGGCGTAAAAGCATTCGTTTTCGATATTGACGGTGTCCTGTCAACACAGACAATAAGCCTCTCCCTGTGGGGCGTTCCGCTCCGGACAGTCAATCTGAGGGACGGCTATGCCATTCAGCTTGCAGTAAAGAAGGGATACCGAGTGGGGGTCATCTCCGGCGCCAGCTCAAAGGAGTATGTCAAACGCCTTAAAACACTGGGTGTGACTGATATCTACCTCAATTCGAGGACCAAGAAGGAGAGCATGCAGGAACTGGTAGCCAAATGGAACGTCGATCTGAAGAGCGTTCTTTACATGGGTGACGACATACCTGATTTCGAGGTGATGAAGATGGTCGGATTGCCTGCATGTCCTGCAGATGCCGACAGTGAGATAAAGCAGATAGCAGTGTACATATCCGACAAAAGGGGGGGAGAAGGATGTGTGCGCGATGTGATAGAACAGGCTCTCCGCCTTCACAAAAACTGGATGGATCATGAAGCATTCTCGTGGTGAGAAGTTAAAGGACCTCATGACCCTTGTCAGGTTGCCAAACCTGATGGTGGTGGCATTGACAATGATGCTCATGAGATATGCCATCATCAGGCCGCTGCTTGACGCCATGCCTGTAACCCTCGCCGGGGACCCGGTGGTAAACGGTTTCATGACCTTCAGACTGGGCTGGATTGACTTCGTAATACTGGTCGTATCAACCTGTCTCATTACGGCAGCCGGATATGTGATAAATGACTATTTCGACATACGTGCCGACCTGATAAACAGGGGATCAATCATTGTTGGCAATTCTGTCACAAGACGGATGGCCATGATGTATCATAATATCTTCAATGTCCTTGGGGTAATCGGAGGCACCTATGTTTCAGCCCGCGTCGGATTTGTATGGCTTGGCATTTTCTTCGTCCTGATATCCGGGCTGCTGTGGTTTTACAGCACTACCTACAAGAGGCAACTGCTGGTGGGAAATATAATTGTGGCCCTGCTTGTAGCCCTCGTACCCATGATGGTTGTGGTTTATGACGCAGGCCCCATCTATCGTTATTACTCCCAGACGGCACTTGACTTTCCGGGTGTGGCTGTGCTCTTCTGGTGGGTTGGAGGCTTCGCCCTGTTCGCATTCCTGACTACTCTTACACGCGAGATAATCAAGGACATGGAGGACTGTGAGGGGGACCGGGAGACAGGAAGAAAGACACTTCCCGTAATCATGGGGTTGTCTGTCTGCCGTGTTGTGGTTGTCATGCTTTCCCTGACCACAATTTTTCTGCTTTATTTCGTATGGAGCAGATATGTAAGCGACAAGATCACACTCATCTATATATCGCTTCTACTGGCGCTGCCACTGGCAATAGTTATTTACAGGATCATCACCGCGAAAGACAGGCAGCAGCTTCATTTCGCCAGCAGGATCATGAAGCTTGTCATGCTCTTCGGCATATTATATTCACTTGTGGCTGGTGCAATCATCACCTCCGGAAACCTGGCCTAGAATGATTTCTGACAGCCTTCGTGATTATGATCTGATACTTGCCTCCGCCTCTCCGCGGCGCCGGCAGTTAATGGAGGAAGCCGGATTCAAATTCCAGGTAGCGACGACAGACTTTGATGAGATATGGCCGGAACAGCTTCAGGGAAAGGAGATTGCTGAATTTCTTGCCGGTGGCAAGGCTGACTCGTGGAGCGAGCCTCTGGCTGCCAGGAAGGTCCTCATTACCGCAGATACAATTGTATGGTGCCATGGTACTAACCTGGGTAAGCCGAAAGATGATGATGAGGCAATCCGATTCCTGAAAAAGCTCTCGGGATGCAGGCATGAGGTGATAACAGGCATATGTCTCAGGGACAACCGGAGGAAAGAGGTTTTCTCGGTGACTACAGGTGTAACCTTCCGTGATCTGCGTGATGACGAGATAGAATATTACGTGAGGAACTACAGTCCCCTTGACAAGGCGGGCGCCTATGGTATCCAGGAGTGGATCGGCCTCAGGGGCATTACGTTGATCGAGGGATCATACTATAACGTCGTGGGCCTGCCGGTAAGCGAGCTGTACACGGCACTGCTTCGTTTTACAGGAAATCAAATCACAACAATATGAAAAGACAAATCATTATCGCCCTTGTTTTACTGGCGCTGGCCGTACCGGGGGCGAAAGCCGACGAGGGAATGTGGATTCCCGTGCTGATAGAGAAGTACAATATAAGGCTGATGCAGGAGAATGGCTTCAAGCTTACAGCTGAGGATATCTACAGCATCAACAAAGCCTCAATGAAGGATGCAGTGGTGCTCTTTGGCGGCGGCTGCACAGGTGAGTTCATCTCGGATAAGGGACTTATCATCACCAATCATCATTGCGGTTACGGCTACATCCAGAATCACTCGACCATGGAGCATGATTATCTCTCTGACGGTTTCTGGGCTGCCTCCGGCGATGAGGAACTGCCAAATAACGGCCTTTCCGTTACCATTCTGAAATATATGGAGGATGTGACAGAGAAGGTGCTGAAGGGAGTCAGTGATGAAATGGACCGTGATAAGCGTGAGGCATTGATAAATGCCAATATAACAGCCATCACCGCTGAAGCAGTGAAGGGTACCCACTACCTGGCTGCTGTCAGACCTTTCTTCCTTGGCAACCAGTATTTCCTCATTGTCAATGAGGTCTTCCGTGATGTGAGGCTGGTGGGGGCACCGCCGTCTGCCATCGGTAAGTTCGGAGGTGATACTGACAACTGGGTATGGCCCAGACATACAGGCGACTTCTCTCTCTTCAGGGTCTATGCAAATAAGGAGAATATGCCGGCAGCTTACTCGGCCGAAAACGTCCCTTACAAACCTGCATACCATTTCCCGGTCTCCCTGGCAGGAGTGAAGGAGGGTGACTTTACAATGGTCTTCGGATACCCGGGCAGGACTCAGGAGTATGCACCTTCACATCATATCAGCATGCTTAAGGATGTTATCTATCCGAAGCAGGTTGAGATACGGGGGAAGAAGATATCCATCATGGAGCAGGAGATGGCAAAGGATCCGCTCGTCAGGCTGAAGTACTCCGGCAAGTCCTTTGGGCTGGCAAATGGCTGGAAGAAATGGATAGGGGAGATACAGAGCCTTGACAACATGAACGGCGTGGCCCGTAAGGAGGCTTTCGAGAAGGAGTTCAATGAGTGGGTGAAAGCTGATCCGGAGCGCACCCGCAAGTATGGGACGATACTGGATGAGTATGCAAAGATTTATAAGGATTATACCCACAACTACCTGGTTAATGTATACACCGGTGAGGTGTTCGGCTCAGCCGGTGTTGAACCGGCAGGCCTTGCCGGTGCCTTCAGAAGGGCTGTGGAGATGGCACAGAAAAAGGATCCTGCCCTGAAACCGGACCTGGAGAAGGAGCTTCAGAGACTGCAGGGATTTGCCGACAACTTCTTCCGCAACTTTGACGTGAATGTATCCAGGCAGCTCTTCGTCGCTGTAATGGATCTCTACGGAGCAAATATTGAACCGGAATGGCAGGCTGACGCATACCGGGAACTGGCTGCCGGCAGCAAGGGCGATTTCGCGGCTGCGGCAGAAAAGCTGTTCGCAAAATCTGTCTTCACCGATAAGGCGAAGGTAGATGATCTGATAAAAAACTTCGATCCGAAGAAGGTGGTGAAGGATCCGTTCTATAATATGGCTCTTTCGGCTGCCGGACTTATTGAGTCCAGGATAAGAGGTGAGATGATTGCTGCAGACAGGAGACTGGCAGAACTTAACAAGCTTTACATGAAGGCCCAGATGGAGAAGGGGAGCGACAGGGTATTCTATCCCGATGCCAACTCCACACTGAGACTGGCCTTTGGCAAGGTGATGGGTTATGACTCACGTGATGCCGTGTATCACAAGCATCAGACAACCCTTACAGGGGTGATGGAGAAGGATAATCCGGAGATCTATGACTATGATGTGCCTGACAGGCTGAGAGAGCTCTATGAGAAGAAGGATTTCGGGAGATATGCCCTTAACGGTGATGTGCCTGTTTGCTTTATTGCCAACAATCACACTACAGGCGGCAACTCGGGCAGTCCGGTGCTGAATGCTGAGGGTCACCTGATAGGGGTAAACTTCGACCGTGCATGGGAGGGTGTTGCTTCGGACATTATGTACAACCCGACGCAGAGCAGGAATATCAGCCTCGATATACGGTATGCACTCTTTATTATCGACAAGTTTGCAGGTGCAGGTTATCTCATTGATGAGATGACACTGGTTGGTGCGCCTCAGCAAACTCCCTGACCTGGAAGAAAAAGGCCTGCAGCCTGGTTTCCAGCGAGACAGTATCCTGTCCGTCATAGGGTATGTTCAGGAAGGGAATATTCTCATGATCCTTCCTGAATGAGTCGCTGACGGATGCAACAAGCGTCCCCGGCATGCAGGTGAACGGGAGAATGGCGGCTATGCCGGAAACACCACGTTTAGCCAGTGCTGCCGAGGAACCCAGTGCAATTGGAGGGTCACCGTCATAAAACTCGCTCACGTACCGGTTGCTCAGCCTGAGTATCTCATGCAGGCTTATCTCTTTTGATGTGTCAGTGTACTTGTTTATGCCTCTCAGGAGGTAGTCTGCTATCACCTCCTGGCCGATACCCTGTATCTTTGATTTGATAAGGCCCCTCGTATCATTCTTCCATCTGCTGTCACGTGTGTAACGGTGTGTGGAATATGTGATCCATTCGGAGAAGGGGCCTATAAGTACCTCGGCGCCCAGCGCCTCCAGCCGGTTGGCAATGTTCCCGTTGCATCCTGCATTGTCGCGCATGAAGATCTCACCGAGGACAGCAATGACGGGCTTCCTGTGGCTTCTGTCAGTCTTTACCGCCATGAATTCAGAGGCTGACTCAACAAGTATCTTGCGGAGTCCCCTGCCATTTTTTTCGATGGAGGCTTCGGCCCTGTCAAGGGCTGCCAGGTATACCCTGTCAGTGTCTCCGGGGTTGAGTTCGTACGGGCGGGTCTCACGGTACAGCTTTCGTATGTAATCAAACGCCACGAATCCTTTCCATGCGTTGATCCTGAACCGTGCACTCCTGTCACCGGCCAGGTCAGCATAGGCTGTGTCGTTGGAGGGTGTGACCAGCTCTGCATCCCTGAACCCGAGCCTGTCAAACAGGATCCTCTGGAACTGGTTATATTGCCCGAACCGGCACGGTCCGTTGTGATCAGGCATGAAAAAGCTCATTTTTGAAGGGTCAGCGCCAGGTTCCATCAGCTTCTTCAGGAAGCTCCCGGTAGTGCATATCATCGGAAAGCACTCCTTTGAGGAGGTGTATTTCCTTCCGAGGGCAATCTCTTCACCGGTCTGCATCGGCAGCACCTCGGAAGGTATGCCGATACTTCTCGCAGCAGCTGCAACGAATCGCGCGCCGTCATGCATGTACGGAAAATAGAGTGTTCTGTCCGTGTGAGGCACAGAGGGACTCGGACGGGGACGGATGACCTCCGCCTTTTTCTTTTCATTCTGCTCAGACCCGTGCAGGCTGTCCAGAAAAGCCTCGATGCGGGTCACCATGCCGGCATCGGCCGAGTGCTCGTCCACTTCAAGATGGAGGAATGGCTTACCCTTTAGCTCCTCGGTGACATAATGCCAGATGAATGAGTCAGGCCCGCACCTGAAATTGCTGATATACACCGCCCAGAGCCCCTCGGTGCGGGCCACGTGACGGGCTGCAGCAATGATCTTCTGCCCGTTGGGCCAGTACATGTTGCGGTAACTGACGTAAATGTCAGCGGTGGAGAGGCCAAGCATGTCAAGAGGTATGGGCATCACATCCTGTGCGATCAACTTTTCCGTCAGGCTGAGATTCAGGTGAGGATCCGTGCTGTTGTATGGTCTGCCCAGGATAACTACTGGCCGGCATCCGGGCGGGATATTCTTCATTGCTTCACGCCCGTAATCAGCCAGCCCTTTCTCAAATGACGTCTGCACAGCGTCAGCCTTGCGGACAGCCTTTGTCACCTTAGCAGCATCAAGCCCCAGCCTTTCTCCGAAGAAGGAGCTCATCTCCCTGACAAGGGCCCGCTCAAAATATTTGAAATGGAGGGTGGGAGTGAGGAACCTGTCTTCATCAACCTTGCCTCGCAACGCTGCCCTGACCATGAAGGGAAAAGACTGAATCCACGGACAGTTGGAGTTGCTGGTTGTGTCTCCCTCCTTCTGTTTGCCGCTGACGATAAAGGGGAGAAAGACATAGTCAACTCCTCTCTCAATCAGGTCGATGACATGACCGTGCATCAGCTCCACCGGCAGACAGGTCTCAGAGGTAACAGTCTCAAGTGAGCTGGTAACGAGTGCCCTGTCAGACTCCCGCGAGAGGAGTACCCTGAATCCGAGCTGCTCAAAAAAGGTTCTCCAGAACGGGAACTGCTGGTAATAAATCATAAGTGCCCTCGGTATGCCCACCGTGGGCCGTCCGTCAGCAGGCTGTTCTGCATAATCGCCTGTAAGCATCTCAGTCCTTTTGACGAAGAGATTGGGGATATGATCATTCTTCTTCTTTCTTCCGTCCGTCTCCCATTTTTCGCATCGGCCGCCATAAAAGAGAGGCTTCTTTTCTCCCGCGATCTTTACCGTGCTGATCTCACAGTGGTTCACACAACCGTTGCATACAAACCTGCTCATCTCATATTCCGCATTGCGGATACCGAACCCTTTGAAGGTGGTCTTCTGACCTTCGGCCATTGATCTCTGCGCAAGAATTGCCGCGCCGATAGCGCCCGTGACATCGAAATGAGGAGGGATGATGATCTTTTTGCCGAGCACCTGTTCAAAGGCGGCCACCACAGCCTTATTGTTTGTTACGCCCCCCTGGAAAAAGATCCTGTCGCCCACCTTCCGGTCAGCGACAACCTTCTGCAGATAATTATACACAATGGAATATGCCAGACCGCCAACCAGGTTGTCATTTCTCGCACCCTTCTGCATGAAGGTATTGAGGTCCGACTCCATGAAGACCGTGCAGCGGTCACCGAGCTTAACGGGGTTTCCGCTCGCCAGGGCCATCTTCCCGAATTCTTCAACAATCCTGATATTGAGCTTTTCAGCCTGCTCTTCAAGAAATGACCCCGTTCCTGCAGCGCATACCTTGTTCATCTCAAAATCAACCACCACCCCGTTCTCGATGCTTATATACTTTGAGTCCTGCCCGCCTATCTCGAAGATTGTGTCTACTGTCGGATCATAGTCGATGGCCGCTGTTGCCTGTGCGGTGATCTCGTTCCTTATTGCATCGGCGCCGATGAAATCACCTGTCAGATACCGCCCCGATCCTGTGGTGCCTGCACCGATAACCTCCACCTCGGCGCCTGCCTCTTCCCAGATTTCGCCTATTCCCTTCTTTATGGCCTCCAGCGGCTTGCCTGCAGTAGGCAGGTATCGGCGCGCAACAACATTATGTTTCTTGTCAATAAGAACCACGTTCGTACTGAGCGACCCCACATCGATGCCGAGAAATACGGGCAGCCTGTCTGATCCGTTTTTGGAGAACTTCACGGCTTTGTCGTAGATTGCGGCAGACTCCTTCAGTTGAGGCAGACTCACAAATGAAGAGTTGGTCTGTTTAAGATATTGTTCCAGCTTCTCAAGGCCAGCAAAGCCCTCGTAAGAGATTCCGTTCATGCGGGAATAGATGACCGCACCTATTGCACCCATCGAAGCGTGGTGTTCCGGTATTATGAGCTCATCACCGCTGAGTTCAAGGACTTCACGGAAGGCCCTCACCATCCCTATGTTTGCCGCCACTCCACCGGAGAATAGTACCGGTTTTCTTATTTCTTTCCGCCGTGCCACGGTGCTCCTGAAATTCCTTGCCAGGGCGAAGCAGAGCCCTGCAACTATGTCGTGCAGAGGAGTGGCCATCTGCTGATGATGGATCATGTCGCTCTTGGCGAAGACGCTGCATCGGCCTGCAATGCGGGGAGGAGAGACCGACTTCATTGCCATCTCCCCGAATTCCCTTTCGATCTTAACTCCTATCCTCCGGGCCTGCTGGTCAAGGAATGAACCTGTGCCGGCGGCGCATATACTGTTCATCTCAAAATCAACCAGCTTCGGGTAATCCTCATCAGGCTGCTTTTCCAGTATTATTAGTTTTGAATCTTCACCGCCTATCTCTATTACAGTGCGGACATCAGGAAATAACCGCGAGGCTGATGTTGCCTGGGCTATTATCTCATTCACGCACAGTGCGCCGGTAAGCCCTGAGGCAAGCCTTCCCCCTGCACCGGTGACCGCCATTCCACATATGGTTGAGGAGGGGTGTTTCTGCAGAACCTTCGTCAGCCGGTCGTACAGTACATTGAAGGGCCTGCCATGGACGTAATCATACCAGTCTTCCAGAATTGTAAAATTCTTATCCATTACAACCGTATTCAGTGAAACGGAACCAACATCCAGGCCGATTAAAACCGCGTCGCCTGGCGCTACTGTGGAGCTTTTCATGATATTTGGTATAAGAATTAAAGAACTGCCAACGTGATGATTGATAATATAAATTTAGAACTTTTTTGCACAATACCGAACAAAACGTGCACAATGTAACTTCGCCCTGCGCAAAGGGCAAAAAAAAATCGCCCCCTGGAGGGAGCGATTTCATCGGGAATAAGTTTTTCCTAATTGAGCAGAATTTTCATATCCTCATCAGGAGTGGTAATGCCCGTGATCCCGAATTTCTCAACCAGAACGGTGACGACATGGGGTGAGAGGAATCCCGGGAGTGTGGGACCGAGGTAAATATTCTTGACACCCAGGTAGAGTAGTGCCAGAAGCACGATGACAGCCTTCTGCTCATACCATGCGATGTTGTATGCGATAGGCAGCTCATTGATGTCAGCCTTGCCAAATACCTCTTTAAGAGTCAGGGCTATAACTGCAAGCGAATATGAATCGTTGCACTGCCCGGCATCGAGAACACGCGGAATTCCGTTGATGTCACCAAGCTTGAGCTTGTTGTAGCGGTACTTGGCGCAGCCTGCTGTAAGTATCACAGTGTCCCCGGGCAGCTTCTGCGCAAACTCGGTGTAGTAATTGCGGCTCTTCATGCGTCCGTCGCATCCGCCCATTACAAAGAACTTGCGGATAGCACCGCTTTTTACTGCATCAACAACCTTGTCGGCGAGCTTGATAACCTGGTTGTGGGCAAAACCTCCCACGATGGTACCTTCCTCGATTCCCACAGGAGGCTTGCACCTCTTTGCATGCTCGATGATAGCCGAGAAATCCTTCTCTTTGCCGTGCTCCCTGTCGGGAATATGCGGGCAGCCTGGATAGCCTGACGAGCCGGTTGTATAGATACGGTCACTGTAGCTCTCACGGAGCGGAACGATACAGTTGGTGGTGAAGAGAACCGGACCGTTGAAGGACTCGAACTCGGTGGTCTGCTTCCACCATGAATTGCCATAGTTGCCGACGAAGTGGCTGTACTTCTTGAATGCAGGGTAGTAGTTGGCGGGAAGCATCTCACTGTGTGTGTAGACGTCTACACCTGTTCCATCGGTCTGGCGGAGAAGCTCCTCCATGTCCTTCATATCATGTCCGCTGATGAGGATGGCAGGATTGTTCCTTACGCCGATGTTCACCTCGGTGATCTCGGGATTGCCATAGGATGTAGTATTGGCCTTGTCAAGCAGTGCCATCACCTCCACACCGTGCTTACCGGTCTCAAGAACGAGGGCCACAAGCTCATCAGCGCTGAGTGAATCATCGGTGGTGGCAGCCAGAGCCCTCTGGATGAAAGCATCAACAGTGTCACTGTTGTATCCCAGGTTGCCTGCGTGCTCTGCATAGGCAGCCATACCCTTGACACCGTAAATTGTAAGTTCGCGGAGCGAACGGACATCCTCGTTGGTGGTTGTGAGAACCCCGACGGTAGCGGCTTTTGCAGCCATCTCCTCTTCGCCTGAGGGCTTCCATGTGACACTCTCGTACAGATCTGCAGGGATTGCTATACCCTTGGCTTTCATCTCACCCGCAAACCTGTCCCTGAGTGCAATGCCTTCATGGATCTTCTCAATGATCTTTGCATTGTCAAAGTTGGCATTGGTGATTGTTGTGAAGAGAGCCTCCTGTACATAGCGGTCAACCTTTGCGTTTGAATAGTGATTCCGGCGTGCAATGGTTCCGAGAATTGAAATTCCCTTGGCCACCCATACGAGAAGATCCTGCATCTGCGCAACATCGTCAGTCTTTCCGCATACGCCCTTTACGACGCATCCGGTTCCTTTTGCCGTTTCCTGGCACTGGTAACAAAACATACTCATGTCTGATTTTTTTT
>JAVEZX010000026.1:0-6163 GCA_034002785.1 Bacteroidales bacterium | reverse complement strand
CGCTGAATGAGAGCTCGTTACCGTGAACCTCAAGCCAGGTGCTGCCCTCCTCAAGATATCCGTACTCATGATGATCCTTCAGGTGCTTAAGATGGGCAATTACAGTATTGGCGCCCTTCTTTACCATGTCACTTATCACCGCAATCTCATCATACGGTTCTGCCTCACGCTTTTCTATGGTGATGGCACCCTCGGGACAGTAACCGATACAGGCGCCCAGCCCGTCACACATCAGCTCCGAAACAAGCCTTACCTTTCCGTCAATGACCTGGAGAGCCCCCTCGTGACAGTTCGGAACACACATACCGCAACCGTTGCATTTCTCCTCATCTATCTTTATAATGTCTCTAAGCATACTTCTCTCTTTGTTTACGTGAGCAAAAGTACCCTCTTGCCGGGAGTCGGCCTGTAACATATGTTACAATTTACGTTTAATTTCTCTAATTTCACGCAAAAAAAGAATGCGATTTCCGGTACTTATCAACTCGCCCCTTTTCAAAGGACTTGGCGATCAGGAGATAGAGGATCTGCTGACGGCAGTGAATTTCAGAGTCAGGTTTTTTCATGCCGGTGCAATTGCTGCTCTGGCAGGAGAGGAGATTTTGTCTCTTATGGTAGTACTGTCAGGCAGTTTCAGGGGTGAGATGACAGATCTGTCAGGGCGCACGATGAAGATTGAGGATATGAATCCTCCTCAAGGCCTGGCTGCGGCACTTCTTTTTGGCGCCGGTGCAAGGTATCCCGTCAATGTGACGGCAAACGTTGATTCGGAGCTGCTGATAATAGACAAAAGGGATTACCTGACGCTGATGTCGGGAGACAGCCGGATACTTTCAAACTACCTGACTTTTATCTGTACCAAGGCACAGTTTCTTTCGGATCGCCTCAGGTTTCACTCCTTCCATACTATCAGGGGGAAGTTTGCCCGCTATCTCGCATCTCTTCCGGGTGCGGCATCGGGCAGGGTGGTCATTGACCGTACCCAGCAGGAGATGGCTGATTATTTCGGAGTCACGCGTCCGTCACTTGCCAGGGCAATAGGAGAGATGGAAAAAGAGGGATTGATTACAGTTTACCGGCGGGAGGTCAGACTGAATGACCTGAAGGGTCTCTCGAGGCTTTTTGAAGGTTAAATCAGAAAGTCCCTGCCCTTTCTCCCCTGGCCTGACCCTGGAAATATCACCGTAAAGCAGCTGCCGCTTTCGGGCGTACTCTCAACAGTTACAGTTCCATTGCTGAGTGTTACAAGCTCGTGCACAAGCTTCAGGCCAATTCCGGTTCCCTTTTCCGAGTCGGTTCCGGGGGTTGATTCTATCTCATCTCCGGTGAACAGCCTCTTCTGACGCTCAGGGCTTATTCCTATGCCGTTGTCGCATATCTTAACCGTCAGAAGGTCACCCTGCTCTTCCTGGGACTTTACGAGGATGCTGACCTTTCCTCCGTGGTTGGTGTACTTGATTGCATTGGAGAGAAGGTTTCTGATTATGATATCAGCAAGGTCCCTGTCGAACCAGCCTCTGGATCTTCCAATCTGGGAGAAGTGCAGTGAAATATTTTTTCTGTCGGCGCCATCCTTGAGTATGCTGATATTGGTAAGGATGATGTCAGCCAGGTCGTTCTCCGCCGGGGAGTACCGTATCATCTCTTCCTGCCCCCTTCCCCACACGAGCATGTTCTCGAGCAGGCTGATAAGCTGCTGCGAATACTGGATGCATGAGTCAGCCATCGATTCTGTCTTGTCACGGAACTCTTCTTCCTTTAACATGTGCATTGTATAGAGGATATTGACAACCGGGCTTCTCAGATCATGTGCGATGACGGAGAAGATCTTGTTCTTGAGGCTTATAGTTTCAGACAGTTTCCTGTTCTGACGGGCGATCTGCTCATTCCTGGCGTTAAGTTCCTCAGTTCTCTCATGCAGCTCCGCGGTGCGGTAGGTGACCCTGTTCTCGAGGTCGCGGTTGAGCTCCTCAAGCTGCACTGCCAGTTTCTCACGCTCTTTTCCTCGCCTTACCCAGTCACGTATCAGCAGTGTGGCCTGGATGAAGACAAAGACCAGCATCAGGAATGAGAGGATGTAAAGCTGCTGGTTCTCCTCAAGTGCGTTTGAGAACAGAATGTCAGAGACGACCCCCACGGTGATCGCCAGGAATGCGACGAGATAGAGTATATCCAGCCTGTTGCCCCGGGCAATGCCGCGAATGCTCATAATGACAACGTAAAGCAGCAGGATCAATGCCGCCGGCTGAATCAGCCATACCGAATAGGAGAAGATATGGACCGGAAGCAGGACTACGGCTGTGACAATGGCGAGAAAAGCGACATCCAGGGCTATTGAAAGCATCCTGAACCAGCGGGTGGGGTAGATCAGATATGCCAGCCATGCCCCGGAGATGATCATGAGACTGAGTATAAGGTACTCGCCTCTTATGATCATGTGCCAATTCCTGATGTCAATTATTGTTGCCAGGTACGGAGCAGACAGAAAGGGACGCAGTGCCAGGCAGAGAACCAGTACTGAAAACATCAGCAGCTTTTTGTCCCTCCTGTCGAGCATGTAAAATATAAGGAAGAAGAGAAAGGAGGCAAAGAGCACACCTGACACGGCGATGGAGATAAACCATTTGTTGGTAAAGTTTGACTGTATTGTATGAAAGGTGCCGGCCTTGAGCGGCATCCAGAACCCTCCTCTGCGGTGCTCGTAGTTTGATACCCTTATCAGGAGCTCAAGTGTGTCTTTTTGAGGGATATAGCTGAAGAAGAGAGGCTCGTATGCCGGAATCGATTCGGCCCGGCTGCGTGCCGGGGTGCCGTTCCTGGCCATGTTGACGCCGTTGACGGCTATCTCATATGACGTATCAAAGACAGGCATGTCAAATGCCATGCGGTCCCGGTATCCCGGGGGCAACAGGATAAGAGCCCTGTATGTTCCGAAGCCAAAGCGAGGTAGTTTCCTGTCGTTAACGGTGTATTCATTCCAATAGCCCGGCACCCTGCCGTAGCAGTCAGGGTGCAGGCTGTCTGAAATTTTCCCCGGGATGCCATAGATGAATGTGCCGTAATAGAACTCCCATTCACCGTTCATAGTTACGGAAAACTCATCTCCCTGCTCTGTATGCCTGAGATCAAGCACCCCCATCTCCACTCTTGCGGTGAAGCCTGAGGCAATGCCTGATCCCAGGATAAGAATCAGCAGGGAAAGGAAGGCTCTGTGTTGCACATCCATCCCGGCAAACATTTTCTACTGGCTGATGAAGCCCCTGTTTTCCAGCAGGGCTTCAATACCCGGCTCACGTCCCCTGAAGGCTATCCACATCTCAAGTTCATCCTTTGACCCTTTTCGCGAAAGGATCTCCTGCTCGAAACGTGCTGCCACCTCCTTGTTGAAGATGTCACCTGTCTCCTTGAAAGCCTTGAACGCATCGGCATCGAGCTGCTCACACCAGATATAGCTGTAGTAACCTGCTGAGTAGCCTCCGATAATGTGGTTGAAGTAAGTAGACCTGTAACGTGGTATAATCTCCTTTATCAGGCCGTATTTCTCCATGGCTTGCTTCTCAAACTCGCCGATATTGAGTTCCACCGGCTCGGTCAGTGAATGATATTCCATGTCAAGGGAGGAGGCTGCCAGGTATTCTATTGTGGTGAATCCCTGGTTGAACTTGCCTGCCTTTTCTATCTTTTCTATAAGCGCGTCAGGAATGATCTCTCCGGTCTGGTAATGCTTTGCATAAACCTTCATCACCTCCGGTTCAAAGACCCAGTGCTCCATAATCTGCGAGGGAAGCTCCACAAAATCACGTGAGACACCGCTTGTATATTCAGTGTTTGACAGAAGGTTGTGAAGAGCATGGCCAAACTCGTGGAAGAGGGTGCTTGCCTCGTCAGGTGTGAGTAGTGAAGGCGTGTCACCTGAAGGAGGAGTGAAGTTTGTAACCATGCTGACAAGCGGGGTTACGAAATTGCCCTTCTCGTCCAGCCTCTGCGGCCTGATGCCGCTGCACCATGCACCACCGCGCTTGGAGGCGCGCGGGTGGTAGTCAATCATGAGGATGCCGACATGCTTGTTGTCACGCTTTACCTCAAACGTTTTTACGTCAGGATGATACAGCGGAATATCATTACGCTCACTGAACTCCAGTCCATAGAGTTTATTGGCAACATAAAACATGCCTTCAGTGACGTTTTTGGCTGAAAAATAGGGCTTCGTCTCTTCGTCACTGAGGTCATACTTCTCCTTGCGGATCTTCTCGGTATAATAGAACCAGTCCCAGGGCTCCAGTTTGAAGTTGCCACCTTCCCTGTCAATCAGCTCCTGCTGTGCTGCAGCCTCTGCCTTTGCCACGGGCAGTGCGGCCTCCCAGATCTGGCCCAGGAAATCTAGCACTGTCTCAGGTTCCTTTGCCATGTTGCGCTCAAGCACATAGTCGGCGTGACTCTCGTAACCGAGAAGCCTGGCTTTTTCAACACGCAACCTGATTATATCAGCAAGTATCTTGTTATTGTCACGTTCATTGCCGTTGTTGCCACGCATCATGTAGCCCCGGAACATCTTCTCCCTGAGAGCCCTGTTGTCAGCGTAGGTCATAAATGGAATATAGCTGGGATTTTGCAGGGTGAAAAGCCATTTGCCTTCCATTCCCTTGGCCTTTGCTGCGTCTGCAGCCTGTGCCCTGATGCCTTCGGGAAGGCCTGAGAGATCCGCCTCGTTATCAATTACAAGGGTAAAGGCGTTTGTTTCGCCCAGCAGGTTTTCACCGAATCTTACACCTAAAAGGGAGAGTTCACTGTTGAGCTTGCGAAGCTTGTCCTTGTCCTCAGGAGAGAGCCCGATCCCGTTGCGGATAAAACCCAGGTACTGGTCTTCAAGCAGTTTGCTTTCCTCAGGAGTGAGATTGAACTTGTCACGGTTTTCGTAAACTGATTTTACCCTCTCAAACAGTTTTTCATTCAGTGAGATATCATCCCTGTGCTTTGAAAAGAGAGGTGACATCTCCCTCGAAAGAGCCTGGATGGAGTCATTTGTGTTTGCTCCGGAGAGTGGGCCCCATGCGCGCTGAACCTTTGTCATCAGTTCGCCGGTAAACTGCAGGGCCTTGATCGTATTGTCGAAGGTGGGATCCTCAGTATTATTGATGATGGCATTGACCTCTGCCATCTCCTCCTCCATCCCTTTCAGGAAGGCCGGTTTGAAATGTTCAAATTTGATCTGATCAAAGGGAGGCACCTCAAAGGGAGTATCCCAGTCGCAGTAAAACGGGTTCTCGCAGCTCTCCTTCTTGCAGGAGACTGCGCCCACTGAAATAATTAACAGCATGATGAAAAGTTTCTTCATAACGGTTGTTGTTTGGGTTTGGATGGCTAAAATATGCATTAATGCCTTAATATACAACCACACCGGATTCAATCAGGTTGTTTTACAGCATGTATGTACAGCCCTGCTAACTGAATTCAATCAGCGGATCACCCTTACTTATTTTGTCTCCGCTCTTCACCAGGATGTGCTTTACCACACCGTCCCGGTCCGATACAACCTCCCTGATTGTTTTGCCGATCATCAGATACATCAGGATTTCTCCTTTTTTTACCGTTTCACCCACATTGAGGATTTCCTCATCAGGCCAGTAGGTTGCAGTAGCACCCGAATAGAGGAATGCTATTCCGGCTTCAGGGGCCGCCAGCAGCTTGCGTGGGGAGACCCTGGCCGGGGTTCCTGCTGACATCTCTGCATGTTTCTCCTCAATCTCATTCAGGAACCTCTTTTTGGCTGTTCCGGATTTATAATCGCGGTACTGCCTGTCGTGCATCGCCAGCTCGAACAGATCCTCCTCATCCTCTCCCGGTGCCCACCCGTTCTCCTCCATCTCTTTCCTGTAGCTGTCGAGTGCATCAGGATAATTGTCCTGGGGGTTGCCGTCGTAAAATTCCTTTCCTTCACGCCCGGCAAGCTCAATCAGTTCAGGGGCAAGCGGACCAGGCAGTTTCCCTGCCCGGCCAAGCAGCATATCCCATGTGTTGGGGTCGATCATCGCAAAGCGATCCTTGCCGTTGACAAGGGAGACTATATTCATCAGCGCCACATTCTTTACATATTGGCTGAATGGTGTAACCAGCGGAGGATATCCCATCATAGGCCAGATGTGTTCCACCTCCCTGAAGAGCC
>JAVEZX010000025.1:0-27689 GCA_034002785.1 Bacteroidales bacterium | reverse complement strand
AAAAATGAGTAACTAAACTTGATAACGATGATTAAGAGAAGCTTTAAACTCGCGTTGCTGCCCGCAGCGGTATTTTGCATGGTCTTTGGCACGGGGCTCAAGGCTCAGACCCTCGATGAGGCGAGGACCTTCACCAAAAACGAACAGTATGATAAGGCAGAGGCACTGTTCAAGCAACTGATTCAGAACGAGCCTGCCAACAGCGTAATCTATTTCCACTACGGTGAGAATACGCTGCGGAACTATTTCGCTGATACTATCTCCAACACGCTTAATATTGCGACAAAGGAGGCAGCCGATATCTTTGACAAGGGTGTTGCAGCCAATGCTGCTGATCCTCTCAACTATATCGGTCTTGCCAAGGTTGCCTCACTCAATTCGCAGGATGCAAAGGCGGAAGAGCTCAGGATCAAGGCCAAAAGCCTCCTGCCTGCATACAAGAAGGTTACAAAGATCAAGGAGCCCAAGCCATACGCATATGCACTGGCGAAGATTGCCGAGTCATATATCCGATTTGAGCAGGTTGACACCAGCAAGGCCCTTCCCTTCATCAGGGAAGCCCTGACGATAGATCCGAGGAACAGCGAGGTCTACATCATAGCAGGTGACATCTATATCCTTGTCAATGACGGCTCAAAAGCTATCAAGAACTACAACCTGGCACAGGACTGGGACCTCCAGTCGCCTGCCGCAAACATGAAGATCGGAAGCATCTATGTCAAGGGCCGCAACCTGATGGCTGCCATCCCCTACTACGAACAGGCAATAGCGCTTGACCAGAACTATGCACCTGCTTACAGGGAACTGGGACAGCTCTATTCCATGGCCGGACGGTTCAATGACTCAAAGCAGTATTTTGAAAAGTATCTCGAACTGACCCAGGGCAACATCCCGGCCAAGATCAGGTACGTCAACGCTCTCTTCTATGCAAAGGAGTATGAAGAGGTTATCAAGAATGTTGAGGAGATCTTCGCCGTTGACAACTCCAGGACATACATGAACCGTATAGCCGGTTACTCAGCATACGAAGAGGGTAATTTTGATCTTGCCAACCAGTATATGGACAGGCTCTTTGCCAACCTCGATGCTGACCGTATCATCAAAAAAGACTGGATATACTATGCAAGGATACTTGCCAGAAAGAACCAGAACTATATTAAAACGGTGATTGAGGCAGACAACGATGCCGGTGAGCTGAGCAAGCTGCAGTCAAAATATGCAAGCCTCAAGAGTCCCGCAAAGGAGAAAGCCATGGAAGAGATTAATGCTCTCCAAGCAAAGCTTGAAGCTGCCCGTGCCCAGATCAAACAGTCAGAGGCTGAACTTGCAACAGCATTCAAAGCCTACGATAATGCCATCGGCTTTGGCGAAGAGGAAGACCTTAACCTCGTCTATGAAAAAGGAACCGTTCAGTACGGCGCTCACCTCTATGCCGATGCGGCATCTACATGGTCTCGCCTCCTGGAGAAGGGAAGAGACAGTGAGAACGACTATATCCAGGTAGGACGTGCTTTCTACCAGGATAAGGCATTTGACAAGGCAGATGCAATCTTCACCAACATGATTGCCAAATACCCCGACAATCTTCAGGGTTACCTCTGGATGGCAAACATAGCCTCTGCCAAGGATCCGGACTCCGAGCTGGGGCTGGCCAAACCAAGATTCCAGGCACTATTAAATAGGGCTTCCGTTGACTCTGTAAAGAACGTCAAGGAGATCTACGACGCTCTCCGTTACCTTGGTTATGATGCCCTTCAGGGCAAGAGGTATGATGAGGCAAAGGCCTACTACAACAGGATGATGAACCTCGCACCGGAGTACAGGATCAGGGCACACAGCTCGCTCAGCACAATGTACATGACAATGGGTGACTATGCCAAGGCAACTGAGGAAAACAACAAGATCCTTGCAATAGAGCCAGGCAATGAAGCTGCAAAGTCCGCAATCCAGTACATCACACAGCTGCAGAGGAGCGCTATACCCAAGGCTCATCCGAATGAGATCACCGGAGTCATCTCTGACTCTTCCGGAGAACCTATCCCCGGCGCATCGGTCAGGGTGAAGGATACCGCAGCCGAGGCATGGACCAACGCAAGGGGTGAATATAAGTTCGTTATGCCGGAGGCATCAGAGACACTTGTTATCAGTGCCAAGGGATACAGGTCAATTGAAGTACCAGTGACTAAAAGAAGGATTTACAACGCCACACTGGAGAAGTAACTCACTCACATTCAAGGAGCGTTTAATTGATCTATTTCGTTTTTGCTATTGTAAAAGAACTTGAGAATATTTATTTTTGCAAACTGTTTACTTTAACCAACTAAAGAATACTAAAATGAGTAAAACAACCAAGTCGTCCAGCGGTGTATGGCAGTCGCTTTTTGCACCTCTAGCAATCATTCTTGCATTTATTGTTGCATATTTGATTTTCACCAGGGTTCTCGGCAACCCGGTAAACTTTGAAGGCGGTAACAACAAGGGGCATCCACTTCAGGGCAACCTCCTCGGCCTTATGTATAAGGGTGGTGTTATTGTGCCTATCCTTATCACGATTGTTATCACACTGCTTATCTACACAGTCGAAAGATGGATCACTCTTTCAAGGGTGAAGGGCAAACAGAGGCTCAATGCATTTGTTTCCAACATTCAGGAGATGCTTTCACAGGACAGGATTGAAGATGCTATCGTTGCATGCGACAAGCAGAAGGGTTCACTTGCCAACGTTATGAAGGCAGGTCTGTCACGTTACCGTGCTCTTGAAAATGACAAGGAACTGGAGAAAGATCAGAAGATCACATCGATGAAGCAGGCCATTGAAGAGGCAACTGCTCTCGAGCTTCCTACTCTCTCAAGAAACATGGTCATGCTCTCAACAATTGCTTCAATCTCCGTGCTTATAGGTCTTATCGGAACCGTTATCGGGATGATCCGTGCATTCGCCGCCCTGGCTCAGTCAGGTGCTCCTGATGCCCTCGCCCTCTCAACCGGTATCTCAGAAGCTCTTGTCAATACCGCATTCGGTATCACAGGCTCAACCCTGGCTATTATCTTCTTTAACATGTTCTCATCCAGGATCGACGGTTACGTCTCCAAAATTGATGAGGCAGGCTTCAGTCTGACTCAGACCTTCGCCGCATCGATAAGAAAATAGTCCACCGAATTTATTCTTTTGGTCAAAAAAAGAAAGGATTTAAAAGATGCCAAAGATTAAATTAGGAACCAAATCTCCACGAATCGACATGACGCCGATGGTGGACCTGTTTGTACTGCTGCTCACGTTCTTCATTCTGACAGCAACATTCAGACCCCAGGAAACGGCACCTGTTGATACACCTTTTTCTGTATCGGAAAAACCGATGATGGATGCCAACGTAATGACAGTTCTCATAGCGAAGGACAACCGCGTCTTCTTCAATGTTGACAACGGACCGGACACAATTCTTAAATTCCGTCCCAAGATTCTTGCCGAAATGGGCAAACGCTACAACATTGAGTTTACCGAGGATGAACTTCGCCTCTTTGAAAGAACCGGAACATCCGTCGGCGTACCGATCCAGGATATGAAAGCTTACCTTGCTCTTAAAGATACGGATGACAAGATCGCACTTGAAAAAGGTGTTCCGATTGACTCAGTTGACAACCAGCTGGCATTGTGGATTCTCTTTGCCCGCCAGATCAACCCGGCAGTCCAGACACTCATCAAGGGCGATGCTGATGTCCCATTCCCCGTAGTTAAGGAAGTACTTGATATATTGCAGGATAAGAATGTGAACAGGTTCAACCTGATCACAAATCTTAGGGCAGTTGAAGTTGTTGACACTGAAGTAACTGAATAGAGATGGCAGATATACAAGTAGAGGAAAAAAGCAAAGGCGGCAAGAAAAAACCAAAAAAAGGTGATGCCCGCGTGGATATGACGCCGATGGTGGACCTCATGAGTCTGCTCATCACGTTCTTCATGCTCACAGCAGCTTTCAGCAAACCGAAGGTCATGGAAATCGTTCTCCCTGAGAAAATCAAGAAGGACGAAAAAGTTGAACCTCCGAAGATTGCTGACAGCCGTACTCTCAATATCATCCTCGGTCCCGAGGACAAGGTCTACTGGTACCCCGGCAAAGCCGACCCGGAAGTGACCCAGCTCCAGGAAACCGATTTCAGCGCCGAAGGCATCCGCCAGGTGCTGCTTGAAAGGAACAGGGCTCTGTTCCGCAAGATTGACCAGTTTGAGAAAGATGTTATCTCAGGCAAGATCAATATCAAGCAGGACTCTATGCGTAACGCAATCAGCCAGCTGAAAAAGGATGATGATACAGGGCCTATCGTTCTTATAAAAGCCTACAAGACATCAAAATACAAAAATTTTGTCGACATAATCGATGAGATGTCTATCGTGGGTATTGCCCGTTATATATTCACTGACATAGACTGGGTTGAAGAGAAACTGGTCGTTGACGCCATCAACAGGGCGGAAGCTTCCGGTACCGGTTCAGCTCAATAGGAGGATACGCCATGGCAAATGAAAAGAAACGTTACCCAAGCTTCGATGACATAGTATTCGAAGGCAGGAATAAGGAATACGGCGCCTACGAGATCCGCAGGAAATATTCCAGAACTATGGTCTTGTCAATGATAGTTGGCATTCTGATAGTTCTGACAGCCGCAATAGTACCTTATATCAAGGCCAAGAATATAGCGCATATCAAGCAAAGGGATGCCAACGAGGTTATAGCCGAGATGGCCAATGACATCAACCAGGAAGAGGCCGCTCCTCCTCCACCGCCGCCACCCCCACCGCCATCAGAACAGCAGACAGTGGTGAAATATGTGGCTCCTGTGGTTGTTGACACAATCAAACCTGAAGAAGCAACACAGTTTATGACCGCAGACGACGTGGCAGAGACTGTAATTGACGAAGAGGTTGTGGAGGTGATCGAACAGGTACAGGAAGAGGTACAGGAAGAGGCTCCGCAGGAAGTGTTCGTTGTTGTAGAGGAGATGCCTTCATTCCCCGGTGGGGACGTTGAGCTCTTCAAATTCATCTATGATAACATCAAATATCCCGAACTGGCAAAGGAAAACAACATCCAGGGAAAGGTAATACTCCGCTTCTGCGTAACCTACAAGGGAAAAGTTGACCAGGTATCAATCGTCAGGGGCGTTGACCCGTCCCTCGATGAGGAGGCCATAAGGGTCATCAAGATGCTCCCGCTGTGGAAACCCGGCAAACAGGGCGGTAAACCCGTGAACGTCTGGTACAGCGTGCCCATCAGCTTCCAGCTTAAATAAGCGGACGGAACAGAAATTAAAAAGGTGTCTCTCACGGGACACCTTTTTTTATGCTTCTTATTCAGTGAGCATTCAATGTTCCAGCATACCGGAAATGTATTTCTCTGCAAGTGCTGTCTTGTCCGGACCCAGCCCGCTGATGACTATCAGCTTGCCTCCCTCCCTGGCCATGTAAATCACTCCGTTGAACCCGTCCTCAAACGCATACTTGAAGACCGCTTCATCCGCAGACCATGCATCTCCTGCAAGCCTTGAGGCCATTGTGACAACCTCACCCATATCCTCACGGTTGAAAAGGTGAATGTCAAACCTGTCACCTTCAACCTCATAGGCTACCCTGAATGCTCCCCTGAGAAAATCATGGCCAAGCACACTCTCAAGGACGTAGGTCTCTTCATTCTTCAGCCTGCCCTCCGCCGGGAAAAGCCCGAGCAGTGCCGGAAATTCACTCTTCCCTTCTATCCGTGATGAGATAAGACCTGCCAGCTCTACCATCGCAGCATTCACCTTCACTGATCCGGAGTGGCTCATGATCTTAACATAATATCGGTCCTTGTAAAAGTTGAGTGCCCCGTCTTCATTGTAACCCTGAACACCCACAGGAATGAAATTGTACCCAGGGGCGCGTTCCATTGAATAGATCCCGAAAGCCCTGGCATCATCACCGAAACGGTAGATTTCCACTTTGATTGTGGTCTTTCCGCGTTTATATTCCCGGATGTTCAGGTCTATGAAGCCCAGTGCCAGGTAACCATCTGCGGCACCGTTGATATAATCCCAGAGATCATCGGGTGTGTAAACAGGATACTCGCTGCTGATCCCGTATTTCCTAAGCTCGGGAAAGAGCTGCTGCCCGCCGAGAAAGGTAACAGTCACTGCAAGCAGCACTGCTGTAAGTAAGTATCTTCTGATCATATCACTCCTCCTTTTTATGCCAGCAGGTCATACGGAACATTCACCAGCCTTGAGATATCGGTGATCTTCTCCCTTATGTTAAAACCCCTTACGCAGACAGCACTGCACTCATCGCACCCGGCACAGGGATCCTGTTGCACTCCGGCCTCGGAGAGCAATTCAGAAGCCATGGCGGCACTTCGGTAACCGTACGCGTACATATATGCCCTCATCATCTCCGGTATGGGCAGATTGTTCGGACAGCCAGGCACGCAATTACTGCATGCATTGCAGTACAGTCCCGGGTTGCCTGATTCGGCGATGAGCTCTGCACTGTCCTGCTCCGTAAGTGCAATATCCTTCATGATTCTCATATCAGTCTCCAGTTGGTCAAAGGCCGTGATCCCCGGGATGGTGGTATGCACATTGGGGTTTGAAATAACCCATCGGAGCGCTGCCTGCACATTCACAGGCTTTGTCCTCTCCCTGTCAAGCCAACCACCTGCCAGTGTCTTCATGGCAACGATACCCATTCCGGCAGCAGCGGCCCTGTCAATGGCGCTGTTCAACTCAGACAGGTAGGTCTGACGGTAGTTATAGGATGTCAGCACCACATCCCAGATACCGTCTTCAGCCATAGTGTTTATAACCAATGGTTCATTCTTGTGAGTGGAGATACCGATAAACCGCACCCTCCCCTTTTTCTTCAGGTCAAGCATGGCATTGACGATCTCCTTATGCCTTACCAGCTCCACGGAGTCAGCAGCATGCATATAGAGTATATCAACATAATCCATCTTCAGCCTTGTGAGACTGAGATTGAACTTCTCAAGAAAGTCGGTTGCTGTTGTCTCCCTGGTAGGCATTCCTGCCCGGTCAACCCCGGCAGGCTTCACTTTGGTGGCAATCACAAATGAATCACGTGGCACCTGGCTGAAAAATCCGCCCAGCATCTCCTCGTTTCTGCCGTTCATGTAACCATGTGCGGTGTCAAACATCTTCATCCCCCCTTCATAGGCAGCTTTTACGAGTGCATTATTATCCGATCTCATCACACCAAAGCTGACAACAGGCAGCTTTAATCCTGTCCTGCCTAATGTCCTGTAGACTATTTCGCCCTCATCACTCCGTCCGTTTCCGGCTAGAACCGGAGTGCCAAGCACCGTTATACCTGCAGCACCTGCAAGGCCGGACCTGAAAAATGTTCTGCGCTTCATAGATGAATGTTCGTTTTTGGTTTTTAATGTTCCTGTTTACTCTGGTGACCTGTTGATAAAATCATGTTTATCGCCGGCGCCTGCCGGTTGGCACTGAGCCAATATACAAATATTTTATCTTATTTTAGTGGAGCTGTCGCGCAGCAATTATTAGGGCAATCATGGGGCGATATATCCACAACCTGATCTCCGGTGGCGAAGGACTGAAGCTGGACTTCAAATACTGCATCTCCGATCCGCAGAAGATCGCCCGTACACTCTCCGCCTTCTCAAACACTGACGGAGGAAAACTGCTCATTGGGGTAAGAGATAACGGCTCTGTTGCAGGTGTCAGATCAGACGAGGAGTATTACATGATTGATTCTGCCGCAAGACTCCATTGCATACCTGAAGTTCATGTAAGAACCAGGAATCATATAATTAACGGAAAGACCATACTGGAGACAGATGTTCCGAGAAGCAACGAGAGACCGGTAAAGGCAAAGGATGAACACGGCAGATGGAGAGCCTACTTCCGGCAGCGCGACCAGAATTTCATGGCTGACAGAGTGATACTTCAGGTATGGAGACGGGCCGAAAAGGCACGCGGATTGCTGCTGAGGTTCGATGAGACAGAAAACATGCTGCTTAATTATCTGCGCGGGGGAGGCCGCATCACTGTGGCTGAATTCCGCGAACTTGCCACCATAAACTCAAAAAAGGCTGAAAGAATCTTAAGTGACTTCATCCTCTGCGGACTGATTGTCTACGAGGGCAATGAACATGGAATCTTTTACCTTTTAAGTGACGAATTCGGGACTGGCACTTTACTCAATCCTTAGTCCGGCAATTAAAATGTCATCAGTCTGGAGAGCGTTGCCCATCCAGCTTTCCAGGCGTTCCGTGAGGATTTCCTTCTGCCGTGACATCGGGTAATTCCTGATATCTAGTATCAGCCTGCGCATGTTCTTTTTAAGGAACTTCCTGCCTGTGACACCATTGAACTGGTCAGCGTATCCGTCGGTGAAAAGGTAGTATGAAGACTCCCTTTCAAGCTTCCATGTATGCTGGGTAAACTCATGGGCCAGTCCGGGATACGTATCGAGAGGTATCCTGTCACCGTATACTGTCTCCAGCAGGTGCTTGCCGCTGACCATGGTGCCCTCATTTGGTTTGAATTCCCCGTTTTCCCACCTGGCAAGCTCCTGATCACTCATCTCCCTGACTCTGAAACACTGTGACGCCGCACCGGAGTACTGCACGGTTTTGCTTGCAAGGTCTATGGCCAGCACGGATATATCAATACCCTCCTGCCGGACCTCAGATTCCGGCAGCGAGCGGAAGGTGTCATCCAGTTTTTTACGGAATTCCCTGAGAATTTCCGAGGTACTCATGCCATCACTCCTCAGGCATGTTTCATCCAGGAAGGAGAGAGCCATAGCCGTCCTGAGTGACGATGGTACTCCGTGCCCGGTGCAGTCGCCCACTGCTATCAGTGTCCTCTCTCCCCTGTACATCACCCAGAAGAAATCCCCGCTGACAGTGCTCATGGGACGGTTCAGCACGAAGCTGTTGGGAAAAGCTTCGGCAAGTCTTGTGGCCGGGGGCTGCATGGACTGCTGAATCAGGCCCGCATACTTCTCCAGTCCGGCTATCTCATTCCTGCCCCGGGCAGTAGCTGCATTCCTCTGACTGAGAAGACTCTCCAGCCTCTGGTTCTTTAGCCGGAGCCTCCTTGCAAAATACCTTATGAGGATAAAGAGCATCCAGGCAGTGACAATGAGGTATACAAGCTTTGCAACTAGCGACGCAAACCAGGGTTTCCAGATAGTGAAGGAGTATTTCAGGTCCTCACCCTCCGGACCGGTTATTGTCCTGGTCTTTAAGGTAAAAACATAATCGCCGGCAGGCAGGTTGGTATAATCCCTGCCCCTCCTGTGCTCCCAGCCGGACCACTCATCGTCAAATCCCTCCAGCCTGTACCTGTACTCGGTCTGCCACTCATCAACATAGGTGGTGGTTGTCCAGGTGAAGGAGATGCTGTTGTCCCGGTGCTTAAGCTTTACCACGGGCTTTTCCGGCTGTAGGGCGGATGGTATCCTTATGCCTTCCGGCGTCTCTGTATAAAAGGTACCATCCATCAGGATATTATTCTTTCCGGAGGTGATCCTTGAAAAGATTGTGCTGAAATTCCCGTACCTGAAGGCGAGTTTCGACTTGTCAATCACATATAGCCTCTGCCCCTTGGCAAGCCACACTGACCCGTCAATCCAGGCTATGGCCTTTGTTGCAATGTCCGGCAGAAAGTCAAACTGGCGCCTGAATACAACATGACCCTGCCTGGTGGCGGTCACCAGCGCGTCGAAGTTGCGGGTGTCATAACCGGATACTACAGTCTCACCTTCCGGTGTCCTGTAAAGCAATGTTATATTAGCCTTGTCAAAGGTTTCACCGGCAAGATCCCGGTCCTTTTCAAAGGCGTCATTCTGTCTGTTGTAAAGGTAGATTCCCTGACCCGTGCAAAGGTAGAGCCTGTCATCAATCAGGGTAATGCTGTTCATTGTATCACTTCCTATGCCCTGATCCTGTCCGTAACTAATTAAGGTTGTATCATTTGGCTCACAATGCATTCGCACGAGTGAAGCAGGTGCCGCTGTCAGAAACCACCATTCACCCGGACCAGTTTGCTCCACCCCGGCAATCCTGCCGTTTAAAGCAGTATCAGGAGTGTGTCCGACTATCCATTCATCGTCGTCGTAACGGAGAATCCTAATTGTACCGTCATCAGATCCTGTAACCATTATTGAGGGATCATCACGGTCAGGCCTGAGTTTCGTAAATGACAACCGGCTTAGAAAGCGAGTGGCATCCCCCTCCCCGTCAATCCGGAGCAGACCGTTGGGCGTAGCAAAAAGCAGTACGGTTTCGTTACCCGTGTCCATAGTAATGAGGTCACTTGCCTGCGCCCTCTGGCTTCTGATTCTCCTGAAACGCATCACACCAGTCAGGTCCGTAAAGCTCTTGTAAAGACCGTTCTCTCCAGAAACGAAAACGGAATCAGCAAATCCAGCAAGGGTGCCGGGCAACGATATAACCCCCGCCGCATCCCCGAACTCGCCGGCAGGCAGGGATACCGATGCCCTGTTGATGTATCCGGTGGTGCTGAACCATAACTGAGCGTTGGAAGCATGATCACAGTACAACGCAGTAACTGAGGCCTCCCTGACATCAGTGGTCTTTTCAGAGATATGCTGCAGCAGTTTTCCTTCATGACTGAGAATGTATACCCCGCCTTCCTCTCCAAGACTGGCAGCAATCATATTTCCCGGAAGAATGACAAGGTCCGTCAAAATTCCGTTGCTGAGAGCAGACACGGCTCTTCTGTCACCGAATTGTTCAGTAAGGGCGCCAGTCCTTGTGTTAAACAGCATCAAACCCCTGCGTTCTGCAGCAATGATCAGGTTGTCCCTGTCATAAGGCAACATCCCGACAAACCGGTTTCCCGCTGCCATCTCCCCTCCTGCAATTCTTTCGATAGCACCGTTTACAATGACGAAAAGCCCAAGGCTGTTGTCCGCAATGAAAACTCTGTTGTTAAATGATGCCAGAACTGTGGCGGAACGTATGCCGGATTCCTTTTCCATGTCAGTCACTGTGACGGAGTCAGTTCCTGCAGCAAGTATGTAAAGTCTCTTTCCGTCGGTAAAGCAGACAGCATTGGTATCAGTTGCAATCGAGGTGACAGTACCCACATTTACAGCGGCAGAAGTGTCATTGATCATGTCCTTCAGGGAATGCCAGGCAAGCCTGCCGGCAGGATCAGGCTGGATGAAGCCAAAATCGGTTTCTCCGCCTGCAAATACAATCCCTCGTGCATCGCTAGCCAGTGCGGTTACCTTACCGGGTGTGACTATTCTGTCCCAGGAAGAGCCGTCATAGGTTGTTATCCCTCCGCTTTCGTTGCCGAAGTACATGACACCCCTGCCGTCCATAGTAATGCACAGTCTTTTGAGTCCTCCATGTGTCTGATCAATATCATAGACACTTATCAAAGGAGTACCATACCTGTTAACCTGTGAACTGATTGACAGTGAATAAAACAAAAGGAGTACCGCAAGCTGAAGCCCCATCTTCATACCCTGAACATTTCCCTGTATTAAAGGTTAAATATACGAATTCAATTTATATAACGGCCGGAACGGGTTCAGGCATATAATTTGAGGTAATTTTAACTATCTTGGCTTCGCGTATTCAGGTTATGAGGGTAAATCAGTGGGCGCTTGCAATGCTGGCAGCAGTATTGATGCTGTTAAATCTGCCCGAAGCAGTATCGCAGCCGTATGCCGGAAGGTCTGCAGGTGAACAACCCGGAGGCAGATCGCTTCGTCCCCCCTCAGATATCAGCTACCGCTCCGGTATTCCGGGTTTCCTAAACATCACAGATCCTTCAGGCCGCTACGTCAGAATGACCCTTCCGGGACACCACCTGACATCGGAGACCGGCAAACCTGAACTGCCGGTTTACAGCTGGCTTGTTGAGGTTCCCGATGGAATGGAAATTTCGGTCACCCTATCGGATGTCATATCAGACAGGATCAGGCTTGAGGATCATTCATCCCGTGATGCGGAAATATTTCCGGCCCAGCCAGCCAGAACCAAAAATCAACCTCAGGATGACCGGGTCACCGTCAAGGACCGGAAGTCATACATATCGGCAGAGATCCTCCGCCATGACACAGTTACTGTGACTCACGAAGGAACCTACAGGGGCCGGAAACTGGCCGGTATCGCCGTGTATCCTGCTTTCTATAACCCGAGGGGAAGGTACGTCGACCTGATAACCTCCCTGAATATCAACATAAGCTACAAACCTTCCTCCACAAAGGGAGAAGAGAATAGTGAACCCGGATTCACCAAGGGCAGTTACTCCTCCGATACTTATATTCCCGGATATGCTGACCGCCCCGTTCATATGATTGTGGTCACTGACACCCTCTTCAGTAAGCAACTTGAGCCTCTGATAAGGTGGAAAAGACTGAAAGGCATTGAGACAACCATGGTCTACAAGGGTTCCGGACCTGTTGACACCGTATACAAGTACCTGAAAAAGAACATCTCAGCACTTTACTCCAGTCTGCAGTCACGCGGCATCCCTGTGCATTACCTCCTGATTGCCGGTGATCCGTCAATTATTCCGACCTCCCGGGAGACTACAAACGTTTCTGATCTCTATTACGGAGAGTTTGACGGAGAAGGTGATTACATACCTGATCTTTTCATCGGCAGACTGCCTGCCACCGACACTGTTCAGATGAAGGGTATGGTAAAGAAAATTATTGAATATGAGACATTCAGATACGATCCTGACAACAAGTTCTGGTCCGGGGCCCTGGCCACTGCCGGTAATGCGCCCGGCTTCGAGCTGTACATGAACGGCCAGGTCTCGTACCTCTATAACAACTATCTTGGCAAGGATACCTCACTCAACGCCATTCGCTGGCTCTACCCCTACGCACCCCTGAAGGATGACTCGCTGAAGATTGTTTTTAATAAGGGCCTGAGTATCCTTAACTACACCGGGCACGGTGAAGCAACAGGATTCAGTGATCCTTTGTTCAAGTCGTCAATGGTCAAGGACTTTACGAACGAGAACGGATACCCGCTGATAATCGCAAATGCATGCCGCACAGCACAGATAAATGTTGCAGGCTGCTTTGGCACTGCTATGGTTGCAACCCCTGGCAAGGGGGCCATCGGCTTCATAGGATGCACTAACGACTCCTTCTGGAGTGATGACTTTTTCTGGTCAGTGGGTCCCGGAACACCAGGCCCTGATATCACCTACGAGACATCCGGCACGGGTGCCTTTGACAGACTTTTTCACACGAAGGGTGAGCCACCCGGGGAATGGTACCATACAATGGGACAGATCAATTTCTCCGGCAATATGGCGGTATCGGCAAGCACCAGTCCACGCAAGAAATATTACTGGGAAACCTACATTCTCCTAGGCGACCCATCCCTCTCTCCCATGATCGGGAGACCTGATACCTTCGATATTGATATTCCTGACCGAATACCCCGGGAACTGACGGCACTCAGCTTCTTCGCAAAACCCTTCGCGTATGCGGCACTATCCAACTTCGACACTCTATGGGATGCACGTCATGTAAGCCCATCCGGAAACATATCGCTGACAATACCCTCAGGCATCAAGGACTCATGTCTGCTTGTAGTAACAGGACAGAACATGCTGCCCTGGTATAAAACCATCTATTTCGGTGATGTTTCTGCTCCGTTCATTACAGCAAGCAATGTGGTTTTTGATGACTCAGCAGGAAACGGAGACGGTATTCCTGATTACGGAGAGCAGGTAAACCTGGTGGTGACAGTCAGAAATATCGGAAAGGTAAGCACTTCTGCACTTACCTCGAGCATGGCAGTTGCATCAGGCATGATAACCATTGGAGCAGATACTGCCTCAATCGGCATCCTTAAGCCTGGTGAATCAATGACCATCTCCGGCAAGTTCAGTTTCGTCGTCTCTGACAGGGTGGAGGACGGTGATATTGCGTCTCTTTTGCTCACCCTGAAAGATAACGGCGAAGAGTTCCGGTTCGGCATCGATATGACCCTTCACGCACCTGTGCTTAAGATCGTTTCGGTTATTCACGACGACTCCTCTCTTGGCAATTCGAACTTTCTGCCTGATCCGGGAGAAACACTTTACCTTAAGGTAAGGGTCAGGAACGAAGGATCTTCTGCTGCCAGCGGCACTGTGACCGTCACTGCGTCAGGCACATGGCTCTCCCTGAAGGAACCACAGGTCATCACAGGAGTCATCCTGCCCGGCGAGGAAAAGGACCTGCTGCTCGAATCATCCATTTCACTCCTTTCCGGATCAGGACGGGTGATCCCATTTGACGTCAGCTTTATCTGCGGAAATTACGAAGCAAAAGGCAGCTGGTCACTAAGCACCGGCAAGACACGCGAGACTTTTGAATTCGAAAGGTTCGATGTATTCCCCTGGATAAGGAGCGGTGATTATCCGTGGATAATAACATCAGCAGCCTCATGGGAGAATGTTAATTCTGCCAGATCCGCACCTATCCCCGACAAGTCGGAATCAATCCTCTCAATATATGTGAACAACCCGGTGGCTGATACTCTGTCATTCTACGTGAGGGTCTCCTCCGAACCTGTCTATGACCAGCTCACCTTCAGGGTTGACAGTATGGTTGACATGCAGATTTCAGGTGACACGCCCTGGGCACTGAGAAAGAAGGTTCTCAAGCCGGGTGTTCACCTGCTTGAATGGGTCTACTCCAAGGACATTTCACTCTCCGGCGGAATGGATGCTGCCTGGCTGGACCAGCTGACCTTCCCTGATATCTCTTTCCTGGAGGCTGATTTGCAGATAGATACTGTTTTTGCTCCCCAGCCTTCAGCTTTGCCGGGCAATGTGGCAATCAGGGGCCGGGTGATCAATTTCGGAAGAACTGCTATAACCAGTTTCCCGATGGCATACAAAATCAATGACGGAGACCCGGTCAACGAGACCTTCTACAGGAAGATTGACCCGGGAGATACGATAGATGTCTCCTTTACTCAGAGGACAAGCCTGTTGAAGGATATCCCATACACTATCTATATGATCAACAGACTTCCTGAGGACGGTTATCCGGGCAATGACACGGCAAAGGTCTCCTTCGTCATTTCCGGCACCGGCCCTGACCTGCCCGAAGGAAAAGTGTCAGTTCATCCGAATCCCTTCATTGAGAGCTTCATACTGGAGCTGGATTATGAGGGAGGAAACAGCGCAGCTATCGAAATCTTTGACCCGGCAGGCCGGATCGTGATGCGCACCGACAGGGAACTTTCGCCCGGGAAAAACACACTTCCCCTTGACTGCCGCCACCTTGCTGCCGGTGTATATTCGCTTCGCGTAAGCGCAGGCGGGAAGAGCACAACTGTCAGGATAGTCAAGCAATGACACATAATATGAGCACAAAACCAACACGCGAACAGGCACTTGAACTGTTCCTCCGGTATAATGAGTCAGAAAGTCTCTACAGGCATGCTCTGTCCGTGGAAGCCGTCATGAGATACATGGCACGCAAAAACGGTGAGGATGAGGAAAAATGGGGAGTCATAGGACTTATCCATGATCTGGATTACGAGAAGTACCCCGAGCAGCACTGCACGATGACGGAAAAGATACTGCATGAAGAGGGATGGCCCGAGGAATATGTCAGAGCCGTAATAAGCCATGGCTACGGGATCTGCTCCGACACGGAGCCTCAGACTCTCCTCGAAAAGACGCTCTTTGCCATTGACGAGCTCACCGGACTTGTAAATACAAGCGCTCTTGTTCGTCCCTCACGAAGCATCCTTGATATGGAAGCCAGATCCGTCAGGAAGAAATGGACTGACAGGCGTTTTGCCGCAGGGGTTGACCGCAGCGTGATCGAGAAGGGAGCAGCAATGCTTGGTGTCGATCTCAATGACCTGATCACTGACACCATCATGGGTATGCGTGAGGTAGCAGAAGAGATCGGACTGAAGGGCAACACCGGACTGTAAACAGAAACATCTGCATCATATAACATAACGGGAGGTCTTAGACCCCCCGCCACCTGCACGTCAGGCAGATAGGTTGCATTATATGACGCAGCGGGAGGTCTAAGACCCCCCGCTGCCTGCATATGATCCAGATTACCTGGTATAATGTAGATATTACAATTCCCGTATCTGGATATTCCTGTACCAGACATCGTCACCGTGATCCTGCAGGCCGATGTAACCTTCTGTAGCCACATTGGCCCAGCTGGGATTAAGAGCAGGGAATTTGCTGGCAGCAACAAGAGCGTTCCACTCTGGAGTCCAGAGATGGTACTCCAGAACGGTCTCGCCATTCTGAATGTGCCATACAGATCCCTTGTAGACCTTGATCTCAGCTGTGTTCCATTCACCGACAGGCTTCGCATTCTGCGGCACAGCCGGGATCAGGTCATAAAGTGAACCTGCCTGGCGGTTACCGTCTTTCCCTGCCTGTGCATCCGGATGCTTCTCATTATCAAGAACCTGCATCTCAGGGGCAGTCCTCCAGATTGTCTCGAATTCCGGGCCCTCCTGCCCCAGGTAGAAAATACCGCTGTTGCCACCTTCCGAGATCTTCCATTCAAGCTTCAGATGGAAGTTCGAGAACTTCTTGTCATAGATGATGTCACCACCGCCGCCACCGGCTTCACCCTTGCCGGATCCCTGGCAGTGAAGCGCACCGTCAACTATCTCCCATCCCTGCTCAGGGAAGGTGGTCTTGTTGTAGTTGCGCCATCCCTGCGTCGAGGAACCGTCAAAAAGGAAAGTCCAGACCTCAGCTTCGGTAGATTTCTTTTCGGCATTCTTCTTCTCCTTTCCTGATCCGCAGGAAACAAATGAGGCAGCCAGAATGAGGACAAACAATGTTTTAATAAGTTTCATAAGCGATTCTATTTTAGATATTTGATTGTTGATAATTAATTATACGGGCATTTCCGGGAGCGACCAGCCGCTGCGATAGTTATGCTTAATCATTTCTGCAGCGAACTGCTTCGCATTTATCGGATCAGTCCACTTCTTGTCAAATGTCGGATGACCGTCGGTGATGCTGAAATTATCCTCGATGCAGATCTTCATCGAATCCGCGTCATTGATATTTGTGAATTCCATATTTTCTCCGTCCCATTCAAGGGTTTTGTTCAGTCCCTGCAGCCGGACTGCAAGCACGCCCATAACGACCATTTCATTGAACGGTCCGGCCTCTGAGAAGTCAGACTTGGTCATCACCCTGTTTTCAGGACTCTCCTTGCAGGCTCGTACCCAATCCATCTCGTGTCCGCCCCTGGTGGCATCTGCAACACGTCTTTCGGTCTCCGGAGCTTTCGGCACCCTGCCTGAAAGCAGCCACGGATTGATCCCGTAACAACCGCAGATGAGCTTATCCTTTGTCCCGTGGAAGATCACCCCGCCACCCTGGTCATTCATATCCCTGCCTGCTGGCCACCCTTCCGGCTTCATTGGCTGAAGGCCGCCGTCATACCAGATCACCTCCACCTCCGGGAGATCAATCTTGTAATGTGACGGAGCAGTTCGGGCCGGATAGATATACTTCACTGTCTGGGCATTGGGAGCACAGTCGTTCAGCAGCAGTGTAGAACTTGCCTGTACTTTTGTCGGGTAGGTAAGTTTGAGAGACTTGAATACAGGATGCAGGATATGGCATGCCATATCGCCGAGAGCACCCGTTCCGAAATCCCACCAGCCTCTCCAGTTCCATGGATGATATATGGCATTGAATGGTCTGACGGGAGCAGGACCAAGGAACAGATCCCAATCCAGAGTCTTTGGCACCTTATCCACTTTTGAAGGTGTGTTCAGACCCTGCGGCCAGATGGGACGGTCAGTGAAAGCTTCCACTTTTGTCACCTCACCTATTTCCCGGTTCTGTATCCACTCCTGTACCAGATCCACACCAATGGCAGAAGAACCCTGGTTACCCATTGAGGTGGCAACCTTGTGCTTCGCGGCGAGCTTTGTCAGGAGCCTCGACTCATATACGCTGTGCGTAAGGGGCTTCTGCAGGTAAACATGCTTGCCAAGGGTCATAGCCTGAGCGGCTGATAACGCGTGAGTGTGGTCTGCCGTAGCAATGATCACTGCATCAATTGACTTGCCCATCTCATCGTACATCTTCCTGAAATCCCAGAATTTCTTTGCCGTTGGATAAGCGTCAAAGACCCTCTTTGAATAACCCCAGTCAACATCACAGAGCGCAACTATATTTTCTGACGACGCCACATTCCTGAGGTTTGTAGCGCCCACGCCACCGATACCTATACCGGCAATGTTAAGCTTGTCACTGGGAGCACGGTGGCCAAGACCGCTTACAACATTTGATGGCAGGATAGTCAGACCGGCTATTGCGGCACCCGTAGTGCCTACAAATGACCGCCTTGTGAATGTTCTTTTGTCCTCTTTCATTTTTCAGGTGGTTAATAGTTCTATACAAACCTTAAAAGTAAATATTTCATCGGGAAAATAAAACCGGGATCAGTATATAAATTGAACGATTTATATACGAAAATGAGTAATTTGGTTCTTTCGGATAAAGAGATGAAAGAGACAAGGTACAACATTGACCTGCAGGAGGAAAACAAGACAGGGAAAATTCTGAGATTGATTTTCGGCATTGCCTGCCTTGTTGTGGCAGTATGGTATATGTATAGCATAAGGGGAACAGCAGCCTCTATCGGATCAGCCTGGATAGCCACCGGATTTCTCATGCTCTTCGGGTTCTGGATGATTGCATCAGGACTTGGCTACACACGCAGATACATAACTATCAGCGATGACAGGATAATCCTCCGGCAGGAGTTTTACCGTCCCCCGGTTATATTTACACCCTCCTCCCTGAAGAACGTGGAATTCAAGCCGCTGACTATCGCTTTTAACACTGAAACCGGTAGTATTAAGCTGCGGCTTGGCACTTACTATCCCGGACATACTGCCTTAATCCTTGAGGCCGTGGAGGAGTTCTGCAAGCTAAACAATATCCAAATTAGGGGTGACCATAAAACTGAAACCGGCGCTTGACCATGAAACTGAGGATGGGAATGATAGGAGGCGGCGAAGGCTCACTGATAGGGCCTGTACACCGTATGGCAGCTCGTCTCGACGGTCTTTCGGAACTGGTTTGCGGCGCATTCAGCAGTGATCCTGCAGTCTCTGAACTCACGGGCCGGAAAGAGGGAATTCCGGACTCCAGGGTATACTCTGCCTGGCAGGAGATGATAAACCGCGAGAGCGCGTTGCCCGAAAGTATCAGGCCCCACTTCATTACTATCGCAACACCGAATCACCTCCATTTTGGTCCGGCCATGATGGCAATGGAAGCAGGATTTCATATAATATGCGACAAGCCCCTTTGCATCAGCGCCGCAGAAGCCGAAGAGCTGCAGAAAACAGTGGAACGCACCGGCCGCCTGTTCTGCCTGACACACAACTATACGGGATACCCGATGGTGAAACGGGCACGTGAGATGGTGCTTACAGGAGAACTGGGCACAATCAGGAAGGTTATTGTGGAGTACCTCCAGGGATGGCTCACAACACCGGTCGAAAAAAGCGGCAACCGGCAGGCCGTCTGGAGATCAGACCCATCCAGGGCAGGCATAGCCGGAACAATGGCTGATATCGGCACACATGCATTCAATCTTGCAGAATATATTACAGGACAGGATGTTATGTCACTCTCTGCCACCCTGAGGTCCGTGGTTCCGGGAAGGTTACTTGACGATGACGGTACAGTCTCCCTCTTCTTCGGAAGCGGCATAAACGGGACACTGATGGCCAGCCAGATAGCAACCGGTGAGGAAAACAACCTGACAATCAGAATCTACGGTGAAAAGGGAGGCCTGCGGTGGAGTCAGATGGAGCCAAATACACTCACCCTTCTCTGGCCTGATGCTCCGGTTCAGCTGGCACGCACGGGAACAACATTCCCCGGCATGGGAGGGTCAGCAGCGATGCACACCAGGATTCCATCCGGTCATCCCGAAGGTTTCATAGAGGCATTTGCTAATATCTACAGGAATTTCCTTATGCACCTTTCAGCTGTAAATGAAGGAAGAGACCATGATGGCATGCTGGACTACCCCTCCATCCGTGAAGGCGTCAGGGGAATGAAATTTCTGGAGGCGGTGGTTTCCTCGTCAGCAAAAGGATCAGCGGTTACTGCCCTCTGATATTACTTCAGCAATTTATTAAGATAATAATCGCGACTTATCCTGATGCTCTCCATCGGCGTATGAGTCCTGCAGTGATCCTGCTCCAGGAACCAGTACTTCATTCCGGCTGTCCGGGCTTCAGCGAGGATTGGCTTGAAGTCGATAATCCCTTCGCCCAGCGTCGCATCCTGTTTCTCCGGTGTCAGATCCTTCATGTGCCATACCTCGAAACGACCGGGGTAGTTCCTGAAATAGGCCACCGGGTCCTTGCCGGCTGCCGTTATCCACGCAAGATCCACTTCGAAGATGACCAGCTTCGGATCTGTCTGGCTGAGCAGTATATCATAGGGTACCCTCCCGTTTATCTCCTGGAACTCAACCTGGTGGTTGTGAAACCCGAACCTGATGCCAGCTTTCCGGCTTCTCTCCCCGGCCTTGTTAAAGAAATCGGCTGCCCTCTGGTATCCGTCGATCGAACTGCTCCAATCGCCAGGCAGTGAGGGTAGTATTATATATTTCATTCCGGCAGCAGCCGCATCGTCAATCATACTCTCATAGTTTTCGGGATTCAGTCCGCTGTGCGAACTGAGTGCAACCATTCCGTTCTTCTGTACCAGCTTGCCGAACTCCTTCGGCTGCATGCCGTAAAACTTGCCGTCACGGTGATCGGCTGCTTCAACCCAGTTATAACCGATCTCCGCTGCAACGGCGAGGGCTCCTGCGGGATCCATACCCATTGCATCACGGATCGTATAGAGTGCCAGCCCGGTCTTTCCCGTAAGCTTGGGGGCAGCAAACATCTCACTGTTGATCAGAGGGATGGCAGCAGCAGCAATGGCTGATTTTCTGATGAAGTCTCTTCGTGTGCTCATGATTTCAGGTATGGTTTTAAGGTTTCAATAAGCAACCCCCGCTTCTGACGGTTGTTGACTGCATAACAAAATTAACATTAAATTTATAAGTTCAAAAGGCTGTAACGAATGATTCTGTGGGAGAAACATGATAACGAAGGCACCGTCAGATGTCTGCTCTGCCCCCATCTCTGCCTGATCAGGCCAGGTAAAAGGGGGAACTGCGGCGTCAGGGAAAACCGCAACGGTGAGGTGCAGCTTGTTACAGCCGGGGTGATCTCCGGATATGCCGTTGATCCGATTGAGAAAAAACCTCTCTATCATTTCTATCCCGGATCTTCAATCCTGTCAGTGGGATCTTACGGTTGCAACATGAGGTGTGATTTCTGCCAGAACTACCATATTTCACAAACCAGTAACCCTGAGGGATCCCGACTGCTCGAACCGGAGGAGCTGGTCAGCAGGGCAGCATCACTCCCCGGCAACCTGGGCATTGCTTACACCTATAACGAGCCCGTGATCTGGTATGAGTATGTTGCCTCAACCGCCCGGCTCGCTTCATCCGGGGGACTGAAGAACGTCATGGTCTCGAACGGTTATATCATGCCGGAGCCGCTGAAGGAGATGACTGGATTCATAGATGCGTTCAATATCGACCTGAAATCTTTTAACAACGATTTCTACCGGCACTTTACCGGTGCCACTCTCAATCCGGTGCTGGAAGCAATAAAGATCATCGCCGCCTCAGGCAGGCATCTTGAAATTACAACACTGATTCTTCCGGGGCTGAATGATTCGGTTGAGGAGATGAAGATGGAGGCACAGTGGATTGCGGAAAACGCAGGCCCCGGGGTGCCGCTTCACCTGAGCCGCTATTTCCCGATGTACAGAAGAAGTGATCCGGCCACCCCGCCGGAAACAATAATCAAACTTAAATCGGTTGCAGAAGAATACCTGGATTTTGTATACACGGGCAACATGGGCGGAGCGGACGGTGGCAGTGATACGTACTGCCCGTCATGCAGGGGAAAGGTGATCAGCCGGTCAGGTTACAACATACGTGTCAGCGGCCTGACAGACGAAGGGGATTGCAGTAAATGCGGCAGGAAAATTGTATGATTTGCTATTGCTTTGAGATAGCACTCAACCTCTCAAAATAACCGTCAACCTTTTCAAACAGCTCTTTTCTCAACGAGGCGTAATAGCTCCTGACGATTGCCGGATTATCCTTGCCATCCGGGTGATTGGCCCTGTCAATCATTTCATTGCGGGCAGAGACCGCTTCCTCGATCAGATCCTGCACTTCGGCTTTTTTGGGCCCTTCATGAAGGCTGGTGAACATGAAACAGTCAGAGATAACTTCGAAGAAGAGAAAATCGATATCCTTTTTTAGACTTTTAATACTGGCCATTGGTCTTGATTTTGATGCAAATATACAGATTATTATTCTTCGTTTCCATCAAGGTAAGCCCGGATGCTGCTTTCAACAATGCCGGAAAAGAGCTCCCTCAACCTCAGGGTCAGTTGATTTGCCACATCAAAGCTTTGATTTTCAATCGCCCTGACCGGAAGCACCATGGGTGAGGTACCGGTAAGAAATGCCGATCTGAAACCACTTATCCCGTTCTCTCTCACGGCATTCAACACAAGCGGAATACCTTCACTCCTGATTATCTCCATAACATACCTCCGGGTTATCCCTGAAAGAACCATGCTGTCCGGTGCAGTATGCATGACCCCGTCTCCCGTGACAAAGAAGATGTTTGACCTGCTTCCCTCAGTAATGAATCCTTCCCGGTTGACAAGCAGGGCCTCATAAGCCTTGCGTCGGCCAAGCTCCTCGTTCACCGTGAGACGCAGCCTCTTGTTAAGCATTTTTACCCCCGGATTAAGACGCTCGGCGTGAAAAAGTATGAGCGGCACCCCCTCCCTTACTGTTTCAGGAGACGGATAAAAGGAAGGCAGGTAGCAAATGTGCAATGAATGATCCTGTCCGGTAAATGTCACTGTCACCCGAACGTTGATCTCTTCATAAAGCTCCGAGGCGATCAGTGCACTGAGTCCTCCCCGGACCTCAGCTGCGATATCCTCGTGGAGATCATATCGTGTGGAAATTCCATCCCTGAGACGGTTCATGTGGTCATTGAAAAACAGAGGCACCCCGTTACGCGTCCTTATTACCTCGTAAAAGACCACTTCTCCTGCTCCGGGATCATCACTGTTGCCGGCAGGCAAAACCGTCCCGTCAAGAAAAAAATATTTTCCAAAACACTCCATACAAACTCCTTCCTGTCAAAATTACAAATAATCATTCGCATCCTGAAAAGTAATTATCTTAGTGCTTTCCTGAAGGGATGTATGCTGTCATCGACATAGAGACAACGGGGGGTAGCGCCAGGCTTGAGAGGATAACAGAAATTGCCGTTTATATCCACGACGGCGAAAAAATCGTTGAGGAATACTCCACCCTGATCAATCCGGAACGCAACATTCCCTACTTCATCACCTCATTGACAGGCATCACTAACGAGATGGTGGAGGATGCCCCCAGATTCTACGAGGTAGCCCGCCGTATTGTTGAACTAACTGAAGGTCATGTCTTTGTAGCGCATAACGCGAGATTCGACTACTCATTCATCAGGCAGGAGTTCAGCAACCTGGGATTCAATTTCAAAAGGCCGATGCTTGACACCGTGTCGCTGAGCAGGAAGCTGCTACCGGGTCACCGGTCATACAGTCTGGGCAACCTGTGCAAGGATCTGGGTATAGATATAAACGGAAGGCACAGGGCAGCCGGCGATGCCCTGGCCACCGTCAGGCTTCTGGAACTTCTGATGGAAAAGGACGGCACCCTCGGCAAGGGCAGCCTGCTGAAGAACCGTAAAGCTGCAAAGCTGCATCCGGCACTTGATACCGGGAGGCTGAAGGAAATTCCCGAAGAGCCGGGCATATACTACTTCCACGATGAAAAAGGTGACATCATCTACGTGGGAAAGAGCCGCAACCTGAGCCAGAGAATCAGTACACACCTCTCAAACAACACTTCGGTGAGGGAGATGGAGATGCGTTCAATTACGGCTGACATTACCTGGGAGTGCACCGGCAGTGAGCTGATAGCCCTGCTGATGGAGTCAGCCGAGATAAAAAACCTTAAACCGCGATTCAACCGGGCACAAAGGCGAACCGGGTTTCGGTGGGGTATCTACAGCCAGAAGGATGACAAGGGGTACATCCGCTTCCTGTACCGAAATGTAAACGATGATGAGGTCCCTCTTTCTGTATTCACCTCGCGCGACCGGGTGAGGGCCAAACTGGAACAGATAATCAGTGATTATTCACTCTGCCAGAAGCTTTGCGGCATGTATGAGACTGACGGCGCCTGCTTTCACCACCAGGTAGGCCTTTGCCGTGGCGCCTGCACCGGCGCTGAAGAACCGAAATCCTACAACGAAAGAGCCCTGATGGCCCTTGACGAGTTTATCTTCAGGGAGCGTAATTTCTTTATTATTGACCGGGGACGTGAAGAGGAGGAGCGGTCCGTGGTAAAGGTCGTTAACGGTAAGTTTGCCGGTTTCGGATTCTTCTCCGTCAACGACGTGGGATTCGGTCTGACGGCGGTGCATGACTGTATCAGACCCGCTACCGACAATAGGGATATACAGGTAATCATAAAGAGCTACCTCAGGCACCATAAGGTTGAAAGAATTATTGATTTCTGACCAGGCAGGCCGCTGCGCATTTCTTAATATATTTGTCTTAACCAACAAAGACCGGCAGATGTCGCTATTCACCCGCACAACCAGGGAACTCACAGTCAGGATCGACGAATTCTTTGATACAATTGAGATCGGCATACTGATCTTCAAGGAGGGTATCAAGGCATACGTCAACGGTGACAGCAACGCGTTCCAGAATCATCTTGCAAAGATCGACGACCTCGAAGGCAAGGCTGACAGGCTGCAGCGAAGTATTGAGAATGACATGATAGTCCATTCAATCCTGCCACAGCAGAGAAGTGAAATAGTCAAACTGCTCTGGCAACTTGATGAGATAATTGACACAGCGAAGAAATCACTGAACGAGTTTTATGTGGAGATGCCGCACATACCCGCCTCGCTCTCTCATGACTTCATCTCACTGACGGAGGTCTCCGGCAACGCTGCGGAGGAGCTTATGCCCGCAGCAAGGGCCTTCTTCCGTGAGCCGCACCTTGTAAGGGAGAAGCTGATCAGGGTTTATTTCTTCGAGCGGGAGACAGACAAGGCTGCATTCCAGATGAAGAAGAAGGTGTTTCATGAGATGAATGACCTCTCACTGGCCGAAAAGGCTCACATCAGATACATCATCCATCATATTGAAAACATCTCTGACTCAGCGCAGGATGCCGCTGATCTGCTCGCCTCAATGGCCATAAGGCTAATGCTCTGATCATGATCTTTCTGTTTCTTACCAGCGGACTTTTCCTTGGATGGACACTCGGCGCCAACGATGCCTCAAACGTGTTCGGTTCTGCCGTTGGTTCACGCATGGTCTCCTTCACCAGGGCAGCAGTGATTGCCTCTGTCTTCGTAATCCTGGGAGCAGTACTGCAAGGCAGCGGAGCTGCTGACACGCTTGACCGCCTCGGATCTGTGAACGCCATGGGAGGCGCCTTCACCGTTGCACTGGCTGCCGGCCTGACGGTCTTTTCCATGACGAGAGCGGGGCTGCCAGTCTCTACTACTCAGGCCATAGTGGGTGCAATCATCGGCTGGAACTTCTTTACAAACAACGCTGTGGACACACGCGCCCTGACCCAGATAGTCGCCACCTGGATCACGGGACCTGTACTGGGCGCCCTCTTCGCCTACGGACTCTACCACCTTGTGAAAACCGCAAGACGAAGAATTACTGTACACCTTATCAGGTATGAGTCATGGCTCAGAAGGGGCCTGATGATAGCCGGAGCCTTCGGCGCCTATAGCCTTGGCGCTAACAATATTGCAAACGTCATGGGAGTTTTTGTCCCGAGTATCCCCCTGGAGCCCGTCGACTTCGGCATCTTTACCCTTACCGGTGCTCAGCAACTCTTCCTCATTGGGGCAATAGCCATAGCTGCCGGAGTGCTGACATTCTCGAAGAAGGTGATGCAGACTGTAGGCAACAACCTGCTCGAGCTTTCATCTGAGGCTGCCTTCGTGGTGGTACTCTCACAGGCCCTGGTACTATTTATCTTCTCATCTTCAGCACTCTCCGGACTCATGGTAAAAATCGGACTCCCCCCCATTCCTCTCGTCCCTGTATCAAGTACCCAGGTAGTCGTGGGATCTGTGCTGGGAATCGGACTCTATAAAGGGGTCAGCAACATTAACCTGAAAGTCCTCGGCAGCATTGCCTCCGGATGGGTCACCACGCCTGTTGCAGCGGGTGTGCTCGCATTCCTGCTCCTCTTTTTCGTCAAAAATATATTTGGTATTGATGTCGGCCATTCCGTCAATCCGCCTGCCGGCGCAGGTGACACTGTGAGCCTGGCAACAATCATCAGGTACAGCATACCTGCACTGCTCGTGATAACGGCAGCTTACCTGGTCTACCTGGTACTCTCCGAAAACAAGAAAACAGAACGGATGAATAAGAAATACTACGAATAGGTATCTCTCACCAATATCTTCACCACGCCGGCAGGAATGAGTAATTCTTCCCGTATTCCATCATCTGCCCGAGGTAGTCAGAACAATATTCAATCTTAACATCAGTGATCTTGCCGTTGCTGTCCGTGACAGGTGTCATAATCGGGTTGACAAACCCGCTGTATGGCGCAAGGTTCAGCTTTGCATAGCGCTCCAGCATCTCCCTGTGCAGATCCTGTTCGATCTTAACGCCATAGTTCTCTATCATGCTCTTCCCGGCGGCAAAGTCACCTTCTGACTTGATCCGCTGAACTTCCTTCAGCATCTCGCCAAAAAGAGAGCGCAGCTTCAGATAATCATTTATCCTTACGAAGGTTTTACCGTCGCGCCTGACAACCTCTATTACATTATCAGCCGTGCCCTTCTCATATACCCAGTGTGCTATGGCCGAACGGCATCTCATGTGAGCCTGCTCGATATCCTTCCCTGGCTGTATTCTCACGATCTGAGTAAGGAAACCATTACGTATGTAATTGTCATACTGCGCCTTTGCTGGCTCGTCAGACGTCATAAGACCGATCTCCGTCATCTTCGGATCCATCATGAAATAGAGTGCAAACAGGTCCGCTCTCATCTCCTCCAGTGGAGATGCATAGTTCTTGAGGGCATTGGGATCCGTCCCCGGTGCCAGCTTGCCGCTGGCATGCCCGATGCATTCATGCATGTCGGTGTGGAGCGCATCCGAAAGTGACCCCCATTGAACAGCCCTGTCTATCTCAGCCTGGTCAAAGGCAAACTCCTGCAGGAAACCACTTCCACGTGCCACTATATCCTTGGCATCGGTTATATTGGCCAGCGTGACTGATTTGGAACCTGCCTCTGTCCTGATCCAGTTGGAGTTGGGAAGATTGATTCCCAGCGGCGAGGCCGGGTAGCAGTCACCCCCGAGCATTGCGACGTTGATGACGCTGGCAGCCACACCGGTAACCTTTTCCTTCCTGTACTGCGGGTCAACAGGTGAGTGATCCTCAAACCACTGTGCATTCTCAGTTATCATCCCGGTTCTTTTGGAAGCCTCCGTATCCT
>JAVEZX010000024.1:0-27722 GCA_034002785.1 Bacteroidales bacterium | reverse complement strand
AAATTCAATTATGCACAATATGATCGGAAATGTGCTATTTCGGAGCAGTATAGTAGACCCCTGCCGCAATAAAGGTGTATATTATGTTGGGTATCCACATGGCCAGCGCCGGATTCAGGTCGCCTTTGAGGGAGAATTGCGATGAGAACTGCATGAACAGGATATAAGAGAAGGTGAGCATCAGTCCCAGCCCGATCTGCATCCCGATCCCTCCCTTGATCTTGCGCGAAGAGAGTGACACCCCGATCAGTGTCAGGATGAAGAAAGCAAACGGTGAGGAACTGCGCCGGTGCTTCTCGTTGAGGTAGAGCTTTATCTCGTCAGAACCCTGCGACTTCAGCACACCGATATAGTCCTTCAGCTCGCGCCGGGTCATTGTATGCACAAACTCCGGCGCCCGGGTGAAATCATCCGGCCCGACGTTCAGCACCGTGTCGATCCGCCTCCCTGAGGTTATGCGCTCGCCCAGGCTGTCTGTCTCCCTGATGTAGTACCACCATGCACCCCATTTATTTGTTGTGGTGTCCCACCTTATCATATTGGCAGTCATCTTTGATTCAAGCATCCCCTTGTCATTGAACTTCTCCATACTGAAATTCCGTCCGCTCTGGGAGATCTTGTTGTACTGCTCCATGTAAATGTAAACGTTGGGGTAAACCTGCCTGTGAACCGAAGAGACATTCACCCTTCGGAAATCGGAGCTCCTGTAGTATTTTTCCTCAAAATCAAGCCGCGCGATGTTCGAATGTGGCAGGACATAGTTCTGAAGGAAGAAGGCGCATAGCGCGATGAAGGCGGCGGAGATAAGGTATGGAAGTAACAGACGGCGGAAGCTCATCCCGCTGTTGAGCATGGCGATGATCTCTGTATTGACCGCCATCCGGGAAGTGAAGAAGATCACCGATATGAATACAAACATCGGCGCGAAAAGGGTTGCGAAGTAGGGGATGAAATTCAGGTAATAGTCGAAGACGATGGCCTTCAGCGGCGCCTGTTTCTGGATGAAGTCATCAATTTTTTCCGAAAAGTCAAATATCACCGCGATGCCCAGTATGAGCACCAGCGAGAAGACGAATGTCCCGAGGAACTGCCTGATGATGTACCAGTCCAGTATGCCGGGGGCAAGCTTCTTCAGACCCTTACCGATATTTTGCGAACTGTCTCTTCCTTCCATGGTCCGAATGTACCGTCAAGAATACGTTCCCTGGCCTCCCTGACAAGGCTCAAATAAAATGCCAGATTGTGTATTGTTGCAATCTGCGCCCCGAGCATCTCTCCGGAGATCACCAGGTGACGCAGGTATGCCTTTGAATAGGTCCTGCTAATCTCTGAGTGCGAGCCGGCATCAATGGGAGAGAAGTCTTCCGCCCAGCGCTGGTTCCTTATATTGATGGTCCCTTCACTTGTAAACATCATCCCGTTGCGTCCGTTGCGGGTGGGCATGACGCAGTCGAACATGTCAATCCCGCGGGCAATGCCTTCGAGGAGGTTTGCAGGTGTGCCCACTCCCATGAGATACCTGGGTTTCTCCTCCGGGAGGATCTCATTCACCGTCTCGATCATCTCGTACATCTGTTCAGCCGGCTCACCCACGGAGAGGCCGCCGATTGCATTTCCCGGCATCCCGCTGGCAGCGCATTTTTCTGCCGAGATTTTACGGAGATCGCCGTATACAGATCCCTGCACTATCGGGAAGAGCATCTGCTCCGTCCCGTAGAGGGGTTCGGTGCTTCCCATCTGAGCCACGCACCTGTCGAGCCACCGGTGGGTAAGCTCCATCGATTTCTTCGCGTATGCGTGATCACAGGGATAAGGAGCACATTCATCGAAAGCCATTATGATATCAGCGCCTATGGCCCTCTGTATGTCAATTACACCTTCAGGGGTGAAGAGATGCTTCGAGCCGTCTATGTGTGACCTGAATATTGCCCCCTCCTCAGTCAGCTTCCGGTTGGCGGCCAGCGAAAATACCTGGTACCCGCCGCTGTCGGTCAGCACCGCCCGGTCCCATGACATGAAACGGTGAACGCCTCCGGCCTTTTTTATGATGTCCGTTCCGGGGCGCAGGTAGAGATGGTAGGTGTTGGCAAGGATCACAGGCGCGTCTATCTCCCTCTTCAGGTCACGGTGGAATACCCCTTTGACCGTGGCGCCTGTGCCGACAGGCATAAAGACGGGCGTCTGTATCTCACCGTGGGCCGTGCGCAGGACACCCGCCCTGGCCGATGTGATTCCGTCTTTTTTCTCCAGGCTGAACATCTTCCTTTTACTGATGGTCACAAAAGTACGCTTTCTCAGCCTGATTTTGAACAGGTGGTTTGCAATTTGAAAAAAGTGATCCCTGATTGTTGAAAAGATTCTTTCAAGTGTTTTTTAATTCTTTATAATATTGCTGCGCACAATATCACTTCCCATGATCCTTTCAACTGATACGACGCATATTATCCTGCTGGCGCTGCTCGTTGCAATGCTTTTCATCCAGGCCTGGTACTGGCTCGGCTGGTACCGCAGGGCCGCATATGCGAAACCGGCCGGGGCAGGCGCACAGACCAGACTGCAACCTCTCTCGGTGATAATCTGCGCCCGTAATGAGGCGGAAAACCTTGCCCTCTTCCTGCCTGATGTACTCAGACAGGACTACCCCTCCTACGAAGTGGTTGTGGTGAACGACTGTTCCGAAGACAATACATTTGATGTGCTGGGCTCACTGATGAATCAGTTCCCGCACCTGAAAGTCTCCATGATACAGAAGGATCCGGGCTTCACACACACAAAGAAACTGGCAATGCTCATCGGCATCAAGGCTGCCAAAAATGACCTGCTTGTCTTCACTGACGCCGACTGCAAACCGGCATCGCCAAACTGGCTCCGCGAAGTAGCGGCAGCCTCCGCCCGGGAGAAGACAGACATCATTCTCGGATACGGTGCATACATGCCTGAAGCAGGTCTGCTGAACAGCTATATACGCTATGAGACTATGTTCACTGCCATGCAATACTTCGGGATGACAATGGCAGGAAAACCATATATGGGAGTCGGACGCAACCTGGCCTACCGGCGCAGCTTCTTCTTCGCAAAGGGTGGCTTCGGGCCCCACAATCATATTATGTCAGGTGACGATGACCTGTTCGTGAACCGCACCAGCACCCCTGACAACTGCAGTGTGATGATCTCCCACGATTCATTCACCCTCTCCCTGGCAAGTAAAACCATCGGCGAATGGATCAAGCAGAAGCGCAGACACCTGACCGCTTCCAACTATTACAGGACAGCGGACAAATTCAGACTCATCCTTGAGCCTTTCTCAAGAGTGGCATGGTACGGACTGGCAACAACCATGCTGATTATGCTGGCGTCGTGGCCCGTGGTACTCTTCCTCATGCTGACCCGGTTCACTATGCGGGCGGTGATCCTGCGAAAGGCCGCCGGCACATTCAATGAAGGACGGTTGTGGTATATTTCGCTCTTTTTTGATATCTTGGCCCCGTTCTTAACGGCATTCCTTTACCTGTCCTCCAGGAGAAAAAAGAAGGATACATGGAAGTAGAAAGCGGACTATCTGACAAGGCTCAGCATGACCTCAAGGTCATTGAACGTGCCCTGAACGGCGACAGCAGGGCATATGCCGAGCTGCTCAACAGATACCGCGACTCAGTCTACTACGTGATGCTCAGGATGATCAGTAATCCCTCCGACGCTGAAGACCTGACAATCGAAGCATTCGGAAAGGCATTTCATAACCTCGCCAAATACGTCCCGTCACACGCTTTCAGCACATGGCTCTTCCGCATAGCGACAAACAACTGCATCGACTTCATGCGTCGCAAGAGTCAGACTCCCAGGCCGTTCGATCAGGACGAAGGAGAAGAGGATGAGGTGGAGGCTACTGTGGCCTCAGACATGATTGCCCCTGATGAGCTGATGATAAACAGGGAGACTGCTGCATCGCTCAACAGGATAGTCAAGACACTCAAACCCAGGTACCGCAGGCTTATAGAGCTCCGCTACTTCGAGGACTACTCCTACGAGGAGATAGCCAGTGAGCTCAGCCTTCCCATCGGCACCGTCAAGGCCAGGCTCTTCAGGGCCAAAGTCCTTATCCTGAATATGGTTCAAAGCAAATCCAGCGGGATTTGACCACAATAGCTGAAAAATACTTCCCGAAGATTTCCCCTGAGCAGCGGCTGCGGTTTGAACAGCTGCCTGCACTCTACAGGGAGTGGAATGACCGTATAAATGTGGTCTCCAGAAAGGATATAGAAAATTTTGAGGTCAATCACCTGCTTCACTCTCTGGCCATTGCACGGTTCATCAGTTTTCTTCCCGGGACTAAGGTGATTGATGTGGGCACCGGCGGCGGCCTTCCCGGAATTCCGCTGGCAATCCTCTTTCCTGAAGTAAGCTTTACACTGGTCGATTCAATTGCCAAGAAGATAAAGGTGGTGGATGCAATTGTGTCCGAAACCGGGCTGACCAATGTCCGGTCAATCGCTGCCCGCTCCGAGAACCTCAGGGGGAGCTATGATTTTATAATCGGCAGGGCCGTGACAGTGACTACTCAGTTTGTGAGTCTGACAAGGCACCTTGTCTCGGCAAAATCATTCAATGTAAAGAAAAACGGATGGATACTGCTCAAGGGCGGCGATCTGGAGGAAGAGCTTGCACCATTCATGGCTTCGGCTGAGGTGACGGCAATAAGCAGCCTGTTTGAAGAACCTTACTTCGAAACAAAAAAGATTATCTGGCTGCCCTTCTGACGGGAAAATCAGCCTGGCAGCCGCCCCCCCTCCGGTTATCAAAGCGGCCGGTGTACCTGCATGATTAAAAAAAAAGAGCTGAATCATTCTTTTTTTGAAAAAATAGCTACCTTTGCAGTCTCAAAAAAGGGTAGTAAACAACGAAATACAGGAACAGATGAAAAGGACATTTCAGCCATCGAGAAAGAAAAGGACGAACACTCACGGCTTCAGGAAGAGAATGTCAACTCCCAACGGCAGGCGCGTTCTGGCCGCCCGCAGGGCCAAAGGAAGAAAGAAACTGACCGTTTCTGACGAGCTTGGTCACAAGGACTGATAGGCTGACAGACCATAAAAACTGCCGTCTTAATGAACAATTAAGGCGGTTTTTTATTTCTGTTAAAACACTGTCATTAAAATTTACAGATATTTCCTGCTATGAGAGACCTTATCCTCAGAACTGCCCCGGCCGAAGTGAAGGAGATAGCACTGGCTGTCCTGGACGGACAGCGCCTCAGCCCCGAAGAGGCACTTACCCTCTACAGCAGTGCCGACCTGTCACTCATGGCTCTGCTGGCATCTTCAGTAAAGAGAATGAAGAGCGGCGATGCCGTCTTCTTCAACCGTAACTTCCATATCGAGCCTACAAATATCTGCCTCTATAACTGCCGTTTCTGTTCATACCACAAGCCGGAAGGGGATCCGGAAAGCTGGGAACTGACTGAAAACGAAATGCTTGATCTTGTCAGGCGTTTTGACGGGGTTCCGGTCACAGAGGTGCATATCACCGGCGGAGTACATCCCTCGCGTGACATCCACTATTATGGGCGGATGCTTGCAGCCATCAGGAAGGCAAGGCCGGACATCAGCATCAAGGCATTCTCAGCCGTGGAGCTCGCATACATGATACGAAGGGAAGGCATGACCTGGACAGACGGCATCAGGCTGCTGCAAGACTACGGCCTCGACTCCATACCCGGAGGCGGAGCGGAGATCTTTGATCCTGCACTCAGACGCCGGATCTGCCCGGAGAAGGCTGACGCCGAAACCTACCTCGCAATCCATGAGGCTGCACACAACCTGGGGCTCACCTCGAATGCAACCATGCTTTACGGTCACGCCGAGAGCCCCATGCAACGCATTGACCACATGCTCAGGCTCAGGGAACTGCAGGACCGTACAGGTGGATTCAATGCATTCATCCCACTGAAATTCAGGCGGGAGAACAACCGTATGTCCGAACTCGGAGAGGTACCGGTTACAGAGGATATGCGCAATTACGCCCTCTCCAGGATATTCCTTGACAATTTCAACCATCTGAAGGCATACTGGCCCGCCATAGGCAAGAATGCAGCCCTCATCAGCCTCGCCTTCGGCGCTGACGACCTCGACGGAACAATAGACGATACAACAAGGATATACTCAATGGCAGGCTCTGATGAGAGCAATCCATCCCTCTCTACCACGGAACTGGTAGCTATGATCCGCTCTGCAGGCTTCAGACCCGTGGAGCGGGATACCAACTACCGACCTGTGAAGGAATGGTAGAAATCCCTTCTGCTCGCAATAAAATTTTATCTTTGAGGCTGCGTTAACAATCTAATACTTCATCACACGATGAGCGTCAAGGAATTTCTTAAGAGCCGGCTATTCTGGAAACAGGTTGGACTGGCAATGGTCATCGGCGTTGCCATCATACTTCTTCTCATAATCTGGCTGAACATATATACCCGTCACGGTCAGTCGAGACCCACCCCTGAGATCCGGGGCCTCACCATAAGTGAAGCTGAACATGTTACCGGTAAAAACAGGATGAAACTTCAGGTAATCGACTCTGTCTATACTACGGTTGTGCCACGAGGATGCATCGCAGAGCAGATACCCGCTCCGGGCCATCGTGTCAAGAAGGGCCGTACGATAAAAGCCACAATAAACGCCTTTAACCCCGAGATGGTTTCAGTTCCTGACCTCGTAGGACTCCCCCGCCGCCAGGCGCTCTCAATCATTGAGACTGCCGGGCTGCAGATCGGACAGCTGAACTACGTCCCTGACCTGACTGTCGATTTTGTTCTCAGGCAGACGATTCACGGTCGCGAGGTGTCGCCCGGCGACTCAGTACAGAAAGGCATGGTCATTGACCTGGTCCTCGGACGCGGGCTGAGCAGCCAGCGAACCCCTCTCCCAAGACTGACCGGCAGCACGCTTGACCAGGCAAGGAACGAGATCCTGGAGGCATCACTCAACCTGGGCGCCTATGTTTTCGACAATACTGTGACCACCACGGATGACTCACTCAGGGCCTTCGTTTATAAACAGAATCCCGATTACCGTCGCGATGCAACAGTGCAGCTCGGCTCGGCTGTGTATATCTGGCTCACCACTGACACCCTCAGGATCCCTGCCGAAGACGCCATCGCTGACACCCTCATGACTGAAGATGAATCCGGGCCGCCGGAAAACGAACCGTCTCTTTGACAATGAAGATCATGAAGGCTACATACCTGCTTCTTGCCGTGCTGATCACAATCGATGCCTCAGCGCAGGAAGTCGTTACCGGCCTGCTGTCCAACAGACAACTCGGTGGTTCCGCACTTCCACGGTACTTGCTCAAGGCTGGCACGGCAGAAGAGCCGGTAGCGCTACCCTTCAGTGACGATTTCTCTGACACAGCAATCTATCCGTCATCAGCACGATGGTCTGATATACAGGTATATATCAATAACACCTTTTCTGTCAGGCAGCCATCGGCAGGTATAGCTACCTTCGATTGCCTGGATCAGAACGGTCACCTCTACGATGACGCTTCACAGGCCGTATTTGCTGCTGATCATCTCACCTCGCGTGAAATTGACCTCGCGTACCAGCCTTCGGACAGCATTTTTCTCAGTTTTCTCTATGAGGCCGGCGGAATATCAGACCTGCCCGAAACGAAAGACAGCCTGACTCTCAGCTTCTGGGCACCCGAAGAGGAAAAGTGGCACAGCATCTGGTATGTGTCCGGAGAAGCTACTGACGGCTTTCGCAGAGTGATCCTTCCCATTACCGATCCCAGGTTCCTGATGACAGGCTTCCGCTTCATGTTCACAGGGTATGCATCCCTGGCCACGGTGCTCACAGAACCATCACAGGCAGGAAACGCAGACCTCTGGAACCTTGACCATATCCTCCTTGACAAAGGGCGGTCAGTACATGACACTGTCATCCACGACGTGACAATGACCCTGCCCGTGCGGTCGCTTGTAAAGGAGTACGAAGCCATGCCATGGCGCCACTTCCGGCAGGCATATCTCTCTGCCATGAGCCCGGTTGCCGCCATCAACTACCGTAATAATGACACTATAGTCCGTAACGTCACAAGACACGTCACAATCAGAGACATGTCAAACGGCGCCGTTGTTCGGGACTTCGACGCGGGAGCGTCAAATGCCGTCCCGCTGACAGACGTCCTCTATGAAGCACCTCTGCTCTATACATACAATACAGACTCCTCTCCTGACACGGCGCAGTTCATGGTGACCCTGTCACTGATCACAGACGATTTCGACCCCAAACAGAACGACACGCTGAAATATATTCAGCACTTCTCTGATTATTTTGCCATTGACGATGGTACTGCCGAGGCGGGCTACGGGATAAACGGCCAGGGCTCTCGCAATGCGATGGCTGCCCTCAGGTTCAGGTCATTCATTCCCGACTCGGTTACCGGCATCAGCATCTGTTTCAATGATGCATATGACAACGCCAACCAGCGGGGATTTGAGATAATGGTATGGGCTGACGACAACGGCCGGCCCGGGATACTGATGGGCAGTAGCGACAGCCCGGTTGCCACACCCGGAACAGGAATAAACGGATTTGTGACATACACCTTTGACAAACCCGTCAGGGTTACTGATGCATTCTGGATTGGATGGAGGCAGGATACCGAAGCATTCCTTAATGCAGGACTCGATCTCAATACACCCAATGACGGAAGACAATACTTTTCACTGAGCGGCAGCTGGCAGCAAAGCCAGGTGCCTGGCACTGTGATGATGCGACCTGTGATGAAGGGTAGCGGAACACCTACCTCAGCAGGGAACGGCACACTGTTCAATGATCTATTCTCACTCTATCCGAACCCTACTGACAGTTATGTAACCATCGTTCCCTCGGAGAAAGCCCCAGATGACTACGTGATCGACGTCATTTCCGTCACCGGAGCCCTTGTAATGACCCTGGACAGAACGGATAATCCGGACCTGGGCCGACTGGCTGCCGGCAGCTACATGTTGCTGGTCAAGACCAGGGACGGACATCCTCTTTCGCTGTTACGTGTAATAAAAATTAACTGAGATCAGTGATGGGCAAAAAGCAACTCACCCGGATCAGGGCTCAGAAACAGGAGAAGGATCAGTATCAGGATCAGATTCAGGACCAGGATCCGAAGCCGGATCTCTCCAGGGATCAGCGTCACGGGCAGGAACCGGTTACGGCGCCGGAGACTGAGACCGGGCTTGAGCCGGAGACTGATACTGAGCTGTACGAGCACTATCGCTACGTGGTTGATCCGGGACAGTCAATGCTTCGTATTGACAAATACCTCTCAGCCCGTATAGAGAACGTTTCGCGCACCAGGGTACAGGCAGCAGCCCAGGCCGGAAACATACTTGTAAATGAATCAGCCGTCAAACCCAATTACCGGATCAAACCACTGGATGTCATCCAGATACTGCTTCCCAATCCGCCGCGCGAGATAGAACTCATCCCCCAGGACCTGCCTGTCAGCGTCGTGTACGAAGATGATGACCTGATAGTTGTGGACAAGGCGGCCGGAATGGTAGTTCATCCTGCATACGGCAACTATTCAGGTACACTGATGAATGCCCTTATGTATCACTTCCGCGACCTGCCCCTCTTCAACACCGGGGAGCTGAGACCGGGACTGGTGCACCGCATTGACAAGAATACATCAGGACTGCTTGTTGTGGCAAAGAACGAGTATGCCCACAACAAGCTCGCCCGTCAGTTCTTCAATCGTACCACAGGGCGACTCTATACTGCACTTGTATGGGGCACCCCGGAGCCGGCAGAAGGAACCATCACCGGCCATGTGGGCCGTAACATCCGTGACCGAAAGATCATGCAGGTATTCCATGACGGCAGCCAGGGAAAACACGCTGTAACTCACTACAGGATTATTGAGCCTCTGGGCTACGTCTCTCTTGTGGAGTGCCGCCTGGAGACAGGCCGCACACATCAGATCAGGGTCCATATGGCCTGGAAGGGTCACCCCCTCTTCAACGACGAGGAGTACGGCGGTCACCGAATACTTAAAGGCACCACATTCACCAAATATCAGCAGTTCGTTCGCAACTGCTTCGAGATGCTCCCCCGCCAGGCACTTCATGCCCGCACCCTCTCATTTAACCACCCGGTATCCGGCAAACGGCTCTACTTTGAGTCGCCAGTCCCACCGGACATGGTGTCAGTCATTGAGAAATGGAGAAACTATGTCTCAGGCAGAGACTAGGGGGAGTTGCGAGTTGCGAGTTGCGATTTTCGAATTGCGAATTAAAGAAATGAGGAGTGATGAGCAGACCTAATTACTACAGTTATTCAGATTCCTTTTTGCAGTCTTCCTGGAGGTAACGACTATTGACAGTATTTCGTTCATTTCTGAGCTGCAGGCATGAATCTTATCCTTAAAGCCGGGTTCAAGCTCCAGCAATAATTCCAGCCAGAAAAGTGCCTCGTCAGCTTCTTCTTCAACAACATACAGTTTGTTAATAAAGTCAGCTGTCGATTTAGCTCTTGCAACTGCCCTGTAATTCGCCCCAACAGAGCAGGAGGCTCTCAGGAGTTGCTTACTGATAATCTGATTTGGTATGCTGCGAGATAGCTGATTACATAAAGATATTACTTCCAAAGCCAGGTTCCTGGTACGAAGTTGCATTTGTTCCTTCAGTCCCATAATTATTCCACGTAATTATGAAACTGAAAGTTAATCCAAAACTGTCTGAAAATCAAAAAATTCTAACTCGAAATTCGCAACTCGCAATTCGCAATTCTACCAGCTTCCCCCCGCTCCGCCGCCGCCGAAGCCACCGCCACCGAAACCGCCGAAGCCACCTCCGCCTCCGCTGAAACCTCCGCCGCCACTGCCGCCGGAGAATCCTCCCCAGTTGCCGCTGTGCGACCGCCCGCCTCCCATCATACTCATAAGGAGCCACAGTGGCAGGTTGGATGATCCGGTACGCCTCAGGTGCTTATTGTTGGAGCTGCCTGCAGAGATGATCATAATAAAGAATACTATGATCAGGAATATTACTATTCCGGGTATCGCTCCCGATGATGCACTTCCGGCATAGTTATCGTAACTGTACTCGCCGGCAGCAAGTGACATCAGCACATTGGTGCCGGCATCAATACCACCGTAATAATCATTCTCCCTGAACCGTGGTATAATCTCCCTGTCAATTATATCCGCACAGGCAATATCAGGTATCGCACCCTCAAGGCCGTAACCGGTTGCTATAAATACCTGTCCGTTGGATGATGAGGTCTTCGGCCTGACCAGCACAAGAAGCCCGTTGTTGAAATCGCCCTGCCCCACTCCCCAGTCGCGCGCTACCTGGTACGCAAATTCAGAGCGGTCATAACCCTGGAAGTCGCTAACTATAACGACAGCTATCTGGTTGGATGTCGAATCATTAAATGCCACCAGTTTATTTTCAAGGGCCTGCACCTCCCCTGCGGACAGTACTCCTGCAAGGTCATTTACCAGTCGCGGCGGTTCGGGCCTTGTCAGTAGAGTCTGCGCCTGCAGCGCAATAACCGCTGTAAGCCACAGCGCCGTTATCATCATGAATCCGTGTCTTTTCATTTTCATACCACGGTTTCGTCAGTATCAAAAGATATGGCATCCGGGAGCTCATTGACGTCATCCTTCAATCTCGGAAAATGTTCCCTTAGCTTCTCTCCGGCCATCAGAACTCCTTCTGACAGGCCTTCGGCAAATAGTCCCTCGCTGAAGCGTTGTTGCATGTGATCACGAATGCTGTCCCAGAATCCCGCCGGCACAACCGCATTGATCCCTGAATCTCCTATTATGGCGAATTTACGCTCCTTAAGAGCCAGGTAAATGAGCACACCATTGCGGTCAGCCGTCCTGTGCATGCCTACCTTTTTAAACAACCATGCCGCCTCATCAAGGACATTCACCTTGCAGGAGGTCTCAACATGCACGCGGACCTCGCCGGAGGTTGTATGCTCAGCCTCTGCAATGGCACTGACAATGGTCGCCTGCTGCTCGGGAGTAAAGAATGTTGATGCTTTCATCGGATAAGCGTCAGAACTCCACCTTCGGAGCTACCTCTGTTCCCTCCTGGGCTTCAAAGTAAGGTCTGTCGTTGAACTTGGTGAATGAAGCGATCAGGTTATTCGGGAATTGCTTGATAAAAGTGTTAAACACGCGCGCGGCATCGTTGAAGTTGTTCCTCGCAACGGCGATCCTGTTCTCCGTACCTTCAAGCTCCACCTGCAGATCACGGAAATTCTGCGTTGCCTTCAGTTCGGGATACCTCTCCACAACAACCATCAGCCGCTGAAGGGCAGAGCTTACTTCGCCCTGCGCAGCCTGGAACTGCTGAAGCTGCTCAGGTGTTATATTTGAAGGATCAACGGTGACCGAGGTGGCTTTGGCCCTTGCCTCGATGACCCTCGTGAGTGTCTCCTGCTCGAACTCGGCAGCACCCTTGACAGTGTTCACGAAGTTTGGAATCAGGTCAGCCCGCCTCTGATACTGGGTTTCAACATTGCTCCATTCAGTTGCAACCTTCTCATTAAGAGGAACTATCTTGTTGTAAATACCCACACCCCATGACACGATGAGGAGAATGGCAACAACAATGATAATAAGGACAACAAGTCCGCTAATACCTTTTTTCATTTTTCTTTCTGTTTGATTTGATTTCAAAAATAATGAAAATATCACTCGCAAAGACGCACAGTTCATGAGCTTCGCTGCCTGTTTGATTTGTTTTTTTCATTTGCCGCTTACCGCGAAACTAATTGTACTAATTTTGATCAAAATTTTACCAGTCATGAGAACTATTGCTATCGTCGCAGGTGGAAATTCATCCGAATATCCGGTCTCGGTCCGCAGCGCTCAGGGAGTTGAAGCCGCACTGAAAGGACAATACGAAACGTACATTGTCAATATCAAGGGCACCGAATGGTACTGGGAAGACCCGAAGGGACGTCTCTTCAGGATTGACAAGAACGATTTCACACTGGTTCTGGATGATCAGCGCGTAAGATTCGATGCCGCCTTCATCTCCATTCACGGGAATCCCGGCGAGAACGGCCTTCTGCAGGGATACTTTGACATGACCGGCATTCCTTATACAAGCTGCGATGCCTTTGTCTCGGCTCTTACCTTTAACAAACAGGCATGCAAGCTGTATCTCAACGAGTACGGTATCCCGATGACCGGAGGACTGCTTATCAGGAAGGGACAGCAGTATGATACCTCCGCCATTGTCAACCAGATCGGACTTCCGTGTTTCGTGAAGCCGAACGCCAGCGGATCAAGCTTTGGCGTAACCAAGGTTAAGGAGGTGGCTGATTTCGACATCGCTGTGGAAAAGGCCTTCGCCGAAGGCCACGAGGTGCTGGTGGAGTCGTTCATGAAAGGGACCGAGGTGGCTTGCGGAGTAGTCAAGACGCATCAGAAAAAGATAGTAATGCCGGTGACCGAGGTGGTTCCCAAGAAGGAATTCTTTGATTATGAGGCAAAATATACCGCGGGTCTGTCAGACGAGATTACTCCTGCAAGGATGCCGGAGGAGGTCACCTCGAGGATACAGGAGCTCTCATCAGAGATATATGATATACTGGGATGCCGCGGAATCGTGAGGGTAGATTTCATCGTCACTGAAGACGGTCCGCAGTTCCTTGAGATCAATACAATCCCTGGTATGACCCCCGAGAGCATCATCCCGCGTCAGGCTGCGGTATTTGGCATCAGCCAGGCAGATCTTTATTCAATGGTTATTGAAGATCTGTTCTGATCTTCTGCGATCAGCAATTCTTTATTGCCTGCGGGTAACCATTTCCTTCTCCTCTGCCAGCCTGGAAAGAAAAGCAATCACTTCCGACTGCTTCAGGAAGCTGTACCCTGCCCGTGTCGGTCCCTTGCCAACTTTCAAGGTGACAGCACTATCCGGCAGAGCCCCAAAGAGCTCCTCATCAGTCTTGTCATCGCCTATGGCCATGATAAAGTCATTCCCGCCAGCGGCCAGCAACTTTTTGGCTGCACTTCCCTTGTTGTACCCTGCCATCTTGACCTCCACGACCTTATGCCCGTCAATCACCTGCAACGGCATGTTCAGAATGGATTCTTCAAGCTCATTTTTCAACTCAATGGCACGAAGTGCAGACAAATCCTCGTCGGCATTCCGGTAGTGCCATGACAGGGAAGCCCTCTTCTCTTCTACGAAGGACCCTTTGCACCTTCCGGTAAACCTGTTGAGTATTGGCTTTAATTCCTCCTTCCATCTTACATCCTCGTCAAGTGACGACTCCCATCTGCCTCCCGGATACCTGACAAATGCCCCATGCTCCGCCACGAGGGTCAGATTAAAGTCCGAGAACCATTCATCAAGAAAATCCCTGTTTCTGCCACTTATTATAACCACCTCGGAGAGACTGGCCAGCCGTTCGGTCAGTGAGATGAGTCTATTGTCAGGTACGGCCAGTTCAGGAAGTTCACGTATAGGCACGAGGGTACCGTCATAATCAAGAAATAGCACCGGCTTTTCAGCCTTGCAGAATGCACTTATAATCCTCTCTTCGATTCCGCTGCTTAACAGCCTTACCCTGAAACTCTTCCTGTCAGATTGAACCTTTACCGTTGACCTTACTATATCATCAGCCCATGAGAATACGTCGTAATCCCGGAGCCGGCTCTTCATCGCTTCTATCCGGCTGGTCTTTTCCTTCACCGGCATCATCAGCGCATTATAGATTGCATCTGCCATCTGTGATATATCAGAGGGATTTACAAGGATTGATTCGCTCATCTCTGCTGCGGCGCCTGCCATCTCACTGAGGATAAGCATGCCATGCTTCTTATGCTGGGCAGCGACATACTCTTTGGCCACCAGGTTCATCCCGTCACGGAGAGGAGTCAGCAGCCCTACGTCACTAAGTGTGTAGAGAGCGATCATCTCATTGAACTTGAGCGATTTATACTGATAGGCAATAGGATTCCAGTCGAGAGTTCCGTACTTTCCGTTGATCCGGCCTACGGTAGCTTCGATCTCCTTCTTCATCTCCTGGTAACGAACAATCGTATCCCTCGATGGGACAATCACCATATTGAACACTACCTTGCCCCTCATATTAACATAACGCTCCAGGAACAGCTCAAAAGCAGCCAGCCTGTTGAGAAAGCCCTTGGTATAATCAAGCCTGTCGACTGAGAAAATAAGCATCCGGTCTCTCATCTGCTTGCGTATCCTCGAGATATATTTCTCCGTTTCAGGGAGAAAGACCGTATCATGAAATTTCCTGAAATCGATACTTATAGGAAATGCGTCTGCCCGTGAATAGGTTGCCTCTGCCATCACTGTGTTAAGGGAGATGTCGTAACCCAGGGATCTTCTGACCGATTTAAGGAAGTGCTGCGCATAGTCATGCGTGTGAAACCCGATCAGATCGGCCCCCAGCATTCCCTTCAGCAAGGCATGCTGGTAACCGTCAGGCATGATACGGAATACCTCATATGACGGAAAGGGTATGTGGAGGAAAAATGCCACGGAGGCTTCGGGAAATTCCTTCCGGACCATTCCAGGCAGAAGGAAGAGCTGATAATCGTGTATCCAGATAAAATCGCCGGGCTTGATTGTCTTCCTCAATTCATTAAAAAAAAGCTGATTGGCTTTTTCATAGCTTTCGAAATACCCGGAACCGAAAACGGTCATGGACGGGAAATAATGAAAGAGAGGCCATACCAGGTCATTGCAAAATCCCCCGTAAAACTTTTCATTGATACTGTCGGGAATTTTTACCGGTACAAGCTCGAAGGTATCACGAACCTCCTTAAGCGAATTCATCTGATCCGCATCATGTTCACCCTTGCCTACCCATACCGTCTTTGCTGTTGCTGCTCCGGCATCACTGCTCTTCATCCTTTCAGTGAGCGAAAGCACTGCAGAGACCAGGCCGCCGCTGTTCTGCACCGCGGTCATTTTGCCATTGCGATGTCTGATTGTGAATGGCAACCTGTAGGCCACTATGACTATTCGTTTAAAATCTTCCATTTTATTGCATTTCGTTGTACACTTTTCAGAGGAATACGGGTCTGTCAAGCCTGGCCGCAATCCGGTAGATTGCATTCATCAGCCCTACATGACTGTAGGTCTGAGGAAAGTTTCCCCACTGACTGCCATCCCGCCCGGCATCCTCGCTGAACAGCCCCAGGTGATTGGAATAGCCCAGTAATTTTTCAATAGTAGAAATAGCCTCATCAACCTTTCCGGTTCCGGCAAGCGCCTCGGCATACCAGAAGGCACAAACAAGGAAGGTTGTCTCCGGCTTGCCAAAGTCATCTTCATGAATATACCTGTAAAAGAGTCCCTCCTCCGTCTTCAGGTGTCCGGCCAGTGCGTCCAGATGCTCCCTGGCTCTCTCACCTGAGGGTTCGAGATAGTTCATAGTTACAAGATGAAGTGTTGCAGCATCGAGATTATCATTGCCGATTGCCTGCATATATGCCCTTAGATCCGCCCTGTAGCACATCTCAATCTTCTCCGATGCCCTTGCTGCAAGCCTGGAAGCACGCGTCTTCAGATCCTTGTCGGTAAAGTGGGTGGCAATCTTCTCAGCAGCCTTGCTACCGGCCCAGTGAAACAGGAATGTATAACAGTTCTCCTGCATCTTGTTCCGAAACTCCCATATACCTGCATCAGGCATCTCCATAGTCTCCTCGATGCGGCTAAGAAGCCAGTATACTACCTCCCTCGACTTAGTGTAGGAGAGGTAATTCAGACGTCTGTCAATATAGAGTGGCAGCAGGCTTGCAAGAACCTGGCCGTAGATGTCATTCTGTTCCTGCTTATAGGCATCATTCCCCAGGTGAACAGGCCTGTTGCCAAGATAACCATCCAGATCCAGCTCCTTCTCCTTCGGCACAGCTGTGCCGGCAATGTTGTACATCGGCTTTATCTTCTGCTTTTCAGACAGAATAATATTCTGGATATAAAGAAAATACTTTTCCAGCTCATCAAAGTGTCCGAGGTTGTTGAAGGCGTTGAGCGTATAGTAGGAATCGCGCATCCAGCAGTACCGGTAATCCCAGTTCCTTCCGGCTCCCGGAGCTTCCGGAAGACTGGTGGTACCCGAGGCAATTATAGCCCCGGTGTCTTCATACTGATGCAGCTTGAGAACCAGCGCCGACCTGATTATCTCCTCCTGGAAAATATTTGGAATGGATGTATTCTTGATCCACTGAAGCCAGTATTTGGTTGTCTTCTCAAGAAAATCGTCAGCCGTGGATTCCAGCGGGGCCTCCAGCGGCACACCGTATGTAAACGCCAGGTAGCAGGTATCATTTAGAATAAAAGGCTGATTGTTGATGATGTACGTCAGCGGGATATTTGTCGTCAGCCTGACCTGCGTATCAAAATTCAGATACCTGATATGATTGCTTCCCGCAACTATCTGGGGTCTGAACTCACCGTAACTCCCAACCGGCTCGCACTTAACCGTAATAAAAGGGTTTCCGTCAAGGAGCTCAATCTTACGGATCAGCATCAGCGGCCGGTAATACCTGTCGTACTGGTAGAACCTCGGGGCGAAGTCCGTCACCCTGAACTTGCCATCCCCGGTTATAAACTCAGTGGTAAGAATATTTGTGTTTTTCAGATAAGACTGGAATGTGTAGAAATCATCACCAACGGGCTTGATATAAAACTCACCCCCCTTTTCAGGATCAAGCAGTGATCCGAAGATATAACTGCTGTCAAACCTCGGGAGGCACATCCATTTGACTTCGGCTTTTTTGTTGATATAGGCGAGGTAAGAACAATTACCTGTCACTCCCATATCATACTTGTGAATGGAACTCATAGTTGAACATGTTTAGAGATGGTGCCGCTGCAATAATGCGACATCAATCACAGCCTGTCTTTTGAAGGCTGTCGCTACAATATAAACAAAAAAATCCTAATCGAAGTTTAGGTTCTCAAACCTGTACGAGTCGATAGGTGCGCAGGTGCAGACCAGGTTGCGGTCTCCGTAACCGTTATCCACCCTGCCTACAGTCGGCCAGAACTTGTTCTCAACAACCCACGGCAGCGGGAACGCTGCCTTCTCACGCGGATAGACATGCTTCCAGCCGTCAGAGATCACTGCGGCAGCAGTATGAGGTGCATTTTTAAGCACATTATCCGCCTTGTCGGCCTCACCTTTGCGTACCTCGTCAATCTCCATCCAGATGTTCTTCATAGCATCGATGAACCTGTCAAGTTCAGCCTTCGGCTCTGACTCAGTAGGCTCCACCATCAGTGTTCCGTGAACCGGGAACGACAGCGTAGGAGCATGGAATCCGTAGTCCATCAGCCTCTTTGCGATATCCGACTCATCCACTCCTGCATCCTTGAAGCCCCTGCAATCGAGTATCATCTCATGTGCACACCTGCCGTTGGCTCCCTTATAGAGCACCTTGTACATACCGCTGAGTTTCGCGGAGATGTAGTTGGCATTGAGCATCGCAAAGACTGTCGATTTTGTCAGGCCCTCGGCGCCAAGCATCATCACATAGGCGTGGCTGATTGTCAATACATGAGCACTTCCGAAGGGCGCACCGGCGACTGCTGTGATTCCGTGACTGCCGCCGGCTTTCACCACCGGATGTGACGGAAGAAATTCTGCCAGCTTCGAGTTGCAGAGGATGGGGCCCATGCCGGGTCCGCCTCCACCGTGAGGTATGGCAAATGTCTTATGCAGGTTGAGGTGACAAACGTCCGCCCCGATAAAACCGGGACTGGTCAGCCCCACCTGTGCATTCATGTTGGCGCCGTCCATATAAACCAGACCGCCGTTCTCATGCACGATTTTAATCATTTCCACAATAGCCTCCTCAAATACACCATGCGTGGAAGGATAGGTAATCATCGCGGAACTGAGGTTGTCACGGTGCTCGAGAGCCTTCTTCTTCAGGTCCTCAACGCTGATGTTGCCGTTCTCATCGCACTCCACAACCACCACCTTCATGCCGGCCATGGCGGCGCTGGCAGGGTTGGTGCCGTGAGCTGACGAAGGAATAAGCGCCACATCGCGGTGCCCCGCATTGCGGCTGATATGATACTGCCTGATAACCATCAGTCCGGCATACTCACCTGCCGCACCCGAGTTGGGCTGGAATGAGACGGCATCAAAGCCGGTGATCTCCTTCAGCGCCTCGCCCAACTCCTCCATCACCTTATTGTAACCTGCAGCCTGATCGGCCGGAACAAACGGATGGATACCGCCAAACTCCGGCCAGCTCATTGCAAACATCGAGGCCGCCGGGTTGAGCTTCATGGTGCACGACCCCAGTGGAATCATGCCGTTGGCCAGCGAAAAGTCCTTGCGCTCAAGCATCTTGATGTAACGCATCATATCAGTCTCGCTGTGATAGCTGTTGAAGGTACGCTCCTGCAGGAACGCCGACTTACGATGGAATTTTTCGTCGATACAGAAGCAGTCGCAGAGCGATGTAACCTCCTCTGCCTTCTTTCCTGCAGCTTCAGCGAAGATCCCGACGATATCGTTGATCTCCTTCAGTGTCGTCACCTCGTCAGTGCTTATCACAGCGCAGTTGGCGCACGGGTACCAGAGGTTAATACCCCTGCTGAGGGCAATCTTTTCAATCATGTCCGCAGTGACCCCGGTGACCGCCTGTACCCTTATTGTATCAAAGAACTGTTCATGCTTTATTGTGTATCCCAGTTTCTTCAGGGCTCCGGCGAGGGTGCATGCCGATGAGAAGATGTGACGGGCAATGCTTTTCAGTCCCTCAGGCCCGTGGTACTGTGCGTACATCCCTGACATGGTTGCCAGCAGAGCCTGAGCAGTACAGATATTCGAGGTGGCCCGCTCGCGCTTGATATGCTGCTCGCGCGTCTGCAGAGCCATACGCAGCGCCTGGTTGCCGTGTACGTCAACCGAGACACCGATAAGACGGCCCGGCATATTGCGTTTCATCTCGTCCCTGGTGGCAAAGAAGCCAGCATGCGGACCGCCGTAGCTCATCGGGAGACCGAACCGCTGGTTGCAGCCATAGACAATGTCAGCACCCCATTCTCCAGGAGGAGTGAGAAGGGTCAGGCTCATCAGGTCAGCTCCTACAGCCACAAGTGCCCCGGCACCGTGAACCGTCTCAACCATCTCGCTGTAATCACGTATCTCACCGCAGGCAGCAGGATACTGCACCAGTACTCCGAAGAGCCGTGCATCAGGCTCAATATGCTTATAATCAACAAACTGTATGTCTATTTCCAGCGGGGCGGCACGCGTGATAAGCACATCCCGGGTCTGCTTGAAGACCGAATTGTCAACCAGGAAAAGGTTCGCACCTGCCTTCACCTTGTCGCGTGAACGTGCGTTGTACATCATTATCATCGCTTCGGCGGCAGCCGTCGATTCATCCAGCAATGAGGCATTGGCAATATCCATCGCCGTAAGGCTGGAGACCATCGTCTGGAAATTCAACAACGCCTCAAGCCTTCCCTGCGAAATCTCCGCCTGGTAAGGAGTGTATGAGGTATACCATGCCGGGTTCTCGAGAACGTTTCGTACTATAACCGGCAGTGTTGCCACTCCGTAATAACCCTGACCGATGAAAGAACGGAACAGCTTGTTGCGCTTGCCTAACTCACGGATATGAGCCAGGTATTCATACTCACTCATCGCCGGAGGCAGGTTCAGTGGTTTGCTGAGCCTGATTGAAGCAGGAACTGTCTGGTCAATAAGCTGTTCGGGCGAATCAACGCCAATGGCCTTGCACATCTCCACTGCATCGCTGTCGCGCGGACCGATGTGACGGTTAACAAAACGATCTGATGTCATATTGTGATTGTTTAAATTTTCTCTTCAGAGGTCAGGGCGAAATTAGCACAAAGCGAAGAACAAAAAAAAGCATATTCATCATGTTTCAGGAGAAAAAGGGGTTGGTCTCCATCTCCTGACGAATGGTTGTCTCAGGGCCGTGCCCGGGATAGACCACCGTTTCAGGCGGCAGTATAAAAAGCCGCTCACGGATGTTCTCCATCAGCTGCTCATGATCCCCGCCCGGAAGATCCGATCTGCCAATGCTTCCCGCGAAGAGGGCATCCCCGGTAAATACAACGCCGTCAGCCTCCGACCAAAAGGCTATGCCACCCGGCGAATGCCCCGGAACGGCAATAACCTTCAGAGTAACACCCGCCGCTGTGATCTCCTGGCCGTCTGTAAGAAACCCTGCCGGATCCGGAGGTGCCTCCATCGAGAGGCCGAACATAAGTGAATGCTTCGGAGCGTTCAGGTAGTTGGGTCTGTCGCCTTCATGAAACCACGACCTCAAACCGTACCTCTCGAGCATGAACCGGTTGCCGAACACATGATCAAGGTGACAGTGAGTGCCGAGCAGCATCACAGGCGTCAGACCCCGCGAGACGAGCATCTCCTCCATTCTCTTCTCCTCCTCTCCGCCGTAGCAGCCGCAGTCAATGACTATGCACTCCCGGTCATTACCGGTAATTATGTAGGTATTAACCTGTATGGGAGAGAAAACTCCCCTGAATATCTTCATGAAGTCAGTCTCTTTCGTTATTGTTTGCTATGCCTTTAAGCATCGGCACAAATACAAAGTTACCGTGGGTGGTAATCTCATAATCCTCTTCGCCCCGGCGCTCATAAAGGGTCATAACCTGCAGGTCACGCTCCCCGCGGGGAACAACCAGCCTGCCGCCGATCCGCAGCTGCTTCAGGAGCTTTTCAGGCACCTCGGCCGTGGCTGCCGTAATGATTATGCCGTCATAAGGTCCGTACTGCGGCTGACCTTCATACCCGTCACCAAGGAAAAAATGGATCCTGTAACCCATCTCATTAAGTATCACCTGTGCCTTGCGGTAGAGCTCACGCTGCCGCTCGATACTGAAGACCTTCACCCCCATCTCTGCAAGCACTGCAGCCTGGTATCCCGAGCCGGTGCCAATCTCAAGCACCTTATCCCTCTTGCCAACATTAAGCAGCATGGTCTGGACGGCAACAGTATAGGGCTGCGAAATTGTCTGCCCTGCCGCTATCGGGAAAGCCTTGTCCTGGTATGCATGTTTCAGGAAAGCATCGTCCATGAAAAGATGGCGCTGCACCTTTCCCATCGCCTCCAGGACCCGCTCATCACTGATCCCCTTGCCTCGCAGTTCCTCGATCAACCTTTTTCTCTTTCCTTTTGCCTCAAAGGACTCCTCAATCATCACATCATGAATTTGGTCTAAAAATAACAGATATCTTTGCATATCTCCTGCGAACCGGAATGAAAAAATTTGCCCGCAGCATAGCACTCTCCTACATTTTAGCCGATTTTGCCGGTTCATCCGTCGCATGGGGCCTTTTCTACCTCTTTCGCAAATACTTCATCGAGACCAGGTTATACGGTGAATATTTTCAGATGGAGCTCGGATACAAGTTCTGGCTCGGCATCGCACTGATACCGCTTTTCTTTCTCTTTGCCTTTGCGATGGCCGGATTTTACTCTGATCCTCTTCGCCGTTCGCGACTTCTGGAATTCGGAAAATCGGTTGTTATAACCCTCGCGGCAGTGGTCGTGCTCTTCTTCGTGCTCATACTCGATGATGCAGTAGGCAGTTACTCAACATATTACAACTCCTTCTTCGCACTCTTTCTGTTGGAGTTCATTCTGACATATATTCCGCGGCTTATAATTACTTCCATTGTCTCTGGAAGGATTCACCGGCGTGAGGCAGGATTCAGAACGCTGATAGTCGGCAGCCGGCAGAAGGCTGAGCGACTTGTAAAAGAGATCAGGGGCGAAAAGATGCCTGCCGGCAACCTCCTCACCGGGTACCTGAGCATCAGGGATAATGGCAGGGAGCCACTGAGGGGCGATGTTGTCTGGCTCGGGAATGTCAATGACATTATCCTGGTGATTGAGGAGAACGAGATCGATGAGGTGATACTGGCAATGGAGGAGGATGAATACGGTCAGGTAGAGAGCATTGTGGACACAGTCTGCTACCGCGAAGTGGTTGTAAAGGCGGTGCCGTCAATGCGTGGAGTCATCTCGGGCCACGTCGAGGCAGGTCCTATCTACGCAACACCCCTCCTGAGAGTATCCTACCGGGAGATGCCCCGGTGGCAATATATGGTGAAGATGCTGCTTGACTACTCCGTTGCTGCACTCGCCCTGCTGCTGCTGTCACCCCTTATGGCCGTACTTGCCTTGCTCATCAGGCTGTCAGGAAAGGGACCTGTCATCTTCAGGCAGGAACGAATAGGCCGGCACGGCAAACCTTTCTTGATCTATAAGTTCAGGTCGATGGAGGATGACGCTGAAGCTGACGGCCCGAGGCTTGCAGTCAGGGGCGACAGGCGGATAACACCCCTGGGCAGATTCATGCGGAAACACCGCTTCGATGAGCTACCCAACTTCATCAACGTCCTCCGGGGCGAGATGTCACTTGTAGGTCCGAGGCCCGAGCGGCGTCATTATATCGATCAGATCCGGGAGCGGGCGCCCTCGTTCAACCGTGTGCTTGCCGTTAAACCCGGCATCACCTGCTGGGGACAGGTCAAGCTGGGCTATGCCTCCGACCTGGATACAATGCTGGAGAGACTGTCATATGACCTGCTCTACCTTGAAAACGTCTCCCTCTTTCTCGACCTGAAGATCATTTTTTACACCCTCGGCACCATTATCAAGGGCAAAGGACTGTAGATCAACAGGAACCATATTTCAGGAGAATAGCCCGGCCGAAACTCGCAGCTGATGATCCCTGTTTTTACTATCTTTAATACCTGAACTCTCAAACAACTCCATATGAAAGCTGCTATTGTACTTGCCGGTTGCGGCGTCAGGGACGGCGCCGAGATTCATGAGGCCGTAATGACAATGTATGCCATCGATAAAAACGGCGGCACCTATCACATTTTTGCACCGAACGTCGCACAGCACCACGTGATTAACCACATCACCGGAGAGGAGATGAAGGAGTCAAGAAATGTGCTTACCGAAGCTGCCCGGATTGCCAGGGGAGATATCAGCCCCCTGACTGATTACCGGGAAGAAGAGTTCGATGCCCTCATATTTCCCGGCGGATTCGGCGTGGCAAAAAACCTCTGCACATACGCATTCGACGGCCCCGGCTGCCACGTTGACAGGGTTGTTGAAGAGGCCATCCGTTCCACCCACCGTGCGGGCAAACCCATAGGCGCCCTCTGCATCTCACCTGTACTGATTGCCAGAGTACTGGGAGAGGTGACTGTTACAATCGGCAACGACAGGAAAACAGCCACTGATATCACCAGACTGGGCGGCATACACGAGGAGAAAAAGCACGGAGAGGTGTCAGTAGACCGGAAAAACCGAATTGTCACCGCACCCTGCTACATGCTTGATGCAACAGTTTCTGAAATCGCCCGCGATGCAGATGCGGTCATTAAGGCTGTTATGGAACTTACCGTTTAACTGGCATCAAAGCCGCCCGGCCTCTATCTCCTTTATTACCTGCTCAATAAGATAATCGTCGCCGTTGGCGTCGTAGTTGGACTTCAGGTTGGCGCCGAAAATTCGGGCAATGCCCTGCCAGAATCCGGCTGAAAACTTGCCCCGGTATTCCCTGATAAGTTCATATGATGTAATCTGTGTCTCCCTGTCTATCAGCTTTATCAGTATCTTACCCTGGGTAAAGGTGAGCTTTCGCATATCACCTTCATACCTGTCAAGCAACTCCTTCTCATATTGCTGCATGAAATTGCGCTGTGCCTTCTCGTCCGGCATAGTCTCCAGCAGCCTGTTCACACGGCCGAATTCATCCCTGACCATCAGGGCATAGGGATAAACCCGTCGTACATTATAAACGAGCCTCGCATGCCTCCTGTAGTCAAACCGGACACCCCTCGGCATCTTACCGTAGACATATATCTCCTTAAGCTCCACCAGCGGATAGGTCTGGCCATCGAACGTGGCTGTCTTCAGTACATGATAAACCCCATACAGCGTGTCAGACTGTACCGGAGTAACCCTGACCATGGCTGCCGGAGCTGTTGCCGGGGTAACGGTATCTCTCGTCTGACCGAAACCGTTAAGACAAAAAAACAGCATAAACAATATGCCGGAAAGTCTTTTCATAATCCTTAGCAAATTTAACCAATTGTCGTGCCAAAGGTTCACTCTGCGGGAAAAGTGATAGAGGTATCACGGATTGAACCGACATAAGCTATATTTGAATCTGAATGAAGCCCGCACCCTCAATAGAAGAGCTGGAGGACCCCTCTGCCTATGAGAAGGTCCTGACATTGCCATACGGCGAAATTGCCCCTTTCGTCATAAAAAATCTCGCAAAGCCCTCACTGTCAATGATACTTGTGTGGATGATTGCAGGTGCTTCGCTTTTTCTGACAGTCTGGTTCTGGCCGGGATTGAATTATCCCTCTGCCGTGACGAAGATGGCTGCCGGTCTCGCCGCAGGGGTGATACTGTTTCCGTTGTTACTCATACCGGTTCATGAGGGATCGCATCTGATCCCTTTCAGGCTCGCAGGGGCGAAAGACATAAGGTTCGGGGTCGACCTAAGGCAGGGAATCATCTACGTCACAGCACACCGGTTCGTTGCCGGGACGAGGCTCTTTTCAATTGTTGCGCTCACTCCACTGATAACTGTTACGGTTGCCCTCACGGTGCTTATATTCTGCTCCCCTTCCTGGTGGAAGTGGACCCTTTCGGTCACTCTCTTTGTTCATACAACCATGTGTGCCGGAGATACTGCATTGATGGGGTTCATGAACAGCTTCCCCGGTCGCCGGGTCTACACCTGGGATGACGCCGATAAAAAGGAAGCTTATTTCTATGCTTCAAAACAGGCATGATGTGATGCATGACCCGGTGCATCCTATCGTATATTTCGCTATTTTGAGCCCGCAAAAAATCTTCAGATGAGCAGCCTCGCCCAGACATTCAAAAAATTCCCCAGGCTATTCTGGATATCCAACCTTATTGAACTGTTCGAACGATGGGGATGGTATGCCTTCTACAACGGTTTCATAGCCCTCTACCTCACCTCGCCAACGGAGGATGGTGCCCTGGGCTTTACAAACGTACAGAAGGGAACCATCATGGGTACGGCCTCAATGATACTCTATTTCCTGCCGGTAATAACCGGAGCCATCGCCGACAGGGTGGGCTACAAAAAGGTACTTATCGTTTCGTTCCTGACCTATATACTTTCATTCTTCATGCTTGGCAGATTTGAGACCTTCGGTTCGATCTTCGCCGCATTCATCCTTCTGGCGGTGGCCGGGGCGCTCTTCAAGCCCCTGATCTCAGGCACCGTTGCCCGGGTAACGAACAAAGAGACAGCTTCCCTGGGATTCGGCATCTTCTACATGGTGGTGAATATCGGTGGCTTCATCGGCCCGTTTGTAGCCAGCCTGCTCTATAAGGAGAGCTGGGATATTGTTTTTTACATGTCTATCGCCGCCATGGCTCTTAACCTCATCATAACCCTCTTCTTCTACAAGGAGCCGGCCGTGACCGATGACGGACAGGGCTTTCTGAAGAATATCGGGATTGCTTTCAGAAATATCGGCGTGACACTGACCGACTGGCGGTTCCTGCTGTTCCTGCTCATTATCGGCGTATTCTGGACAGCATACAACCAACTCTATTATTCGTTCCCCGTCTTCCTCGAGTCATGGGTGAACCTTGACGGAATGTCCAAATCCCTCGGCCTCTCTCCCGGAACGATAACCACCGTCACAATCTCCAGCCTCGCATCCTTCTTCATAATTCTTTTCCAGCTGGTTGTATCTGCCGTCACAGCTAAGTTCAAGCCGCTGAACAGTATCATGACCGGTATTTTCATCCTGGCTTTCGGGCTCGGGATGATGTTCGCCAATCTCAATCCCTGGATAATTGTTCTCGGCGTGCTTATCTTCGGCATCGGCGAGATGGCTTCATCACCCAAGGTGCAGGAATACCTGGGGGGCATCGCCCCGGCTGACCGAAAGGCTCTTTACATGGGAACCGCTTTCCTGCCCATAGCCCTCGGACACATTGGAGCAGGATGGATCTCGGGCAGACCTTATGAAAAGATGGCTGACAAGCTTTACCTGCTGAAACAGGCAGTTGCAGAAAAGGGATTTGACATACCTGCAATATCTGACAGTTTTACGCAGACTGAATATTTCAACAGGGCTCAGGAGCTCTTCGGGATGAACGCCCAGGAACTTACCCGCTACCTCTGGGATACATACAACCCCTCCAGGGTGTGGGTGCTCTTCGCTGCAATTGCAGTTGCAGCAAGCGTGTTGCTCTATCTCTATGACAGGCTGATCCTGAAGGGAAAGGATGCGGCGGGAAATAATCCCGAAAGCAGGCAATAGAGGGCCGAGCGTTAAAAAATGACCCGGTGGGTCATTTTAGCGAAGGAGCCAGGTTGCAGGGAAGGCTATAGTGAAAGTCGGCAGTCCGCAGTCGGCAGTAACTTCAGTAATGATAGGTTCGCCGTTGGCGATAAAGAATTGTAAAAAAACATAATATGAAAACAAAACTTCTCCTCATCACCGCCCTGCTTCTGGGCACAATGGCAATCTCGGCACAGCGCCGTATCCTTAACACGCCCGAACTGCCCGGATACGTGACACTGAAATGCGACTTCCATATGCATACTGTTTTCTCGGACGGCAACGTATGGCCCACACAGAGGGTCGGCGAAGCATGGCGCGACGGCCTCGACGCTA
>JAVEZX010000023.1:0-28240 GCA_034002785.1 Bacteroidales bacterium | reverse complement strand
GGCAGTGTGGTAAGCCTGAAGACCGTTGAAGATGAGCTGAAGAGATCACATTACAAGCTGATGACCTTCACTCATGTGGATACCTCCACTGCAGTGAGGGTTGACCCCGAACCTCTTGGTGCCCTGGGAGAAAAGTATGGCGTCATCACTGTCCTTGACGGCGTCTGCTCGGTAGCCGGAGAGGAGATAAGGCAGGAGGAGTGGAATATTGACGTGGTGCTGACAGCCTCGCAGAAAGCTGTGGGAGTGCCCCCGGGACTGGCGCTGCTGGTAGCCTCGGAACGTGCCATGGAGGCATGGCAGAAGAGAAAGAGCCCTGTCCTCAGCTATTACAGCGACTGGAGCCACTGGCTACCGGTGATGAAGGCATATGAGGAGAGACGACCGGCATACTTCGGCACCCCGGCGGTCAACCTGGTGAACGGCCTGGAGGTGAGCCTGAGGCTGATACTGAAGGAGGGTATGGCCGCCCGGTTCCGCAGGCACAGGGATATGGGCCTCATGTTCCGCACAGCAATGCGTGACCTGGGACTGAAGATGATACCTGTAAACGAGGAGATGAGCGCAAACACCCTCTCCGCACCTTATTACCCTGATGGTGTCAGGGGTACAGATTTCATGAAGGCAATAGCTGCCTCGGATGTGATCCTGGCAGGTGGACTGTTGCCCGGGATAAAGGAGAGCTACTTCAGGGTCGGACACATGGGATCGGTGACAGGAGGAGACATACTCGCAACCGTGGCAGCCATCAGTGGTGCCCTGGCTGCATGCGGCTACAAAAAATAGTCTAAATTTGTTATTGTCATATAACCTTTAAACAAATCACGAACATGTCACTGGCAGAAAAAATTGCAGGCGACCTTATGGCTGCCATGAAGGCACAGGATAAGGGTGTTCTGGAGGCTCTCAGGGCTGCCAAGACCGCATTTATTCTTGCAAGGTCGGAGAAGGGACCTGATACGGTCATCCCGGAGGAGGAAGAGATAAAGATTATCCGCAGGCTGGTGAAGCAGCGGAAGGAGTCTGCTGCCATCTACAGGGAGCAGAAGAGGCCCGATCTGTGGGAGAAGGAAGAGAATGAGGCAGCGGTGCTCGAGAGATACCTGCCTGCAGCAATGAGCGAACAGGAACTGGAGGCAGCGCTGAAGGATATAATAAACCGTGTAGGGGCAAAAGGTCCGTCAGATATGGGAAGAGTCATGGGTGCTGCCACGAAGGAGCTGGCCGGCAAGGCCGAAGGACGGGAGATCTCTGCAAAGGTAAAGCAGCTTCTGGGCTGACCGGTCACTGGCTCACCAGGAACGCCGGACCGTCATATGCCGGGTCAGGGCCGCTTGCCGGACAAGCCTGCCTCTACGATCCTGCCTCCTGCCTGTTGTCAAATTCCATCATCCTGATTATACGCCTGCGCTTGGCTACAAGGTCAGTGAGCTCGATAAGCATATCCTGATTCACTATCCTGGCCATCGGGATGACGTATTTTTCTGTCTGATCAAGGTAATCTGAGATCTTCTGGTCCGACTGTATATCGCGGTGCAGGTCGGTCAGGTTGCTGATGCGGTCTGCACATTTGAGCAGCATGGCATCATGGGATCCGCGCTCCAGCAGTCGCTGCAGATACTCAGCTTTCGTCTCATCCTTCCTCTTTGTCACCTCCAGCACCAGCTCCACCACCGCCGTTCCGTCGCTGTCAATCCACCTTATCTCGTCAATCTGCGTCTGCGGCATCTCTTCCAGAAGGTCATGCAGCAACGAGGCTTTAAGCAGAACGCTGTTCGTATAGAACTTATAATCGAGCAGGATTCCCAGGGTTGAGAAGCAGTGCCTGAACTGGTTACCGCCAACCGCCCTCTGCACGCTGATAAGCGCGGTGGCCTTCAGTATGTAAGGTGCAAGCACCAGGTTTTTCAATGTCTCGAGGGCAGTCATGGGTACGGGTCAAAAGATCAAAATTAAATATTCCCCGGAAATTTTTCGGTTATGACATCATACTAATTATGAACAGCATCTCCACGTTATGAACGGTCATTGCACGCAGCAGCACCGGAATAAAATGGAGGATAGTTGTGAACATTATGACCTATATTTGCATTTCTGAGAGCGAAGGGAGTGAAAGATGTCGGACAAGTCAAATAAGAAGGCCGGATCAGGATTGAAAGAGCTGGCAAAGCTTTACAGGTTTCTGAGGCCCTATCGCGGCAGGTTCGCACTGGGGCTCTTTTTCCTGCTTCTATCCACCTCCGCAAGCCTTATGTTTCCCCGTTTGCTGGGCGAGATGGTGGACCAGGCGAACTCGGGAGACATGGCAAGGGAGATCACCCGCACAGGGCTCATACTGCTGGCAATCCTTATCGCGCAGGCGCTGTTTGCCTATACACGCACAAGGCTCTTCGTGGTCGTCACCGAGAGAACACTGGCATCGATAAGGCAGCATATCTACAACCACCTCATCCGGCTGCCGATGTCATTCTTCTCCTCGAGAAGGGTGGGAGAGCTCAACAGCCGTATTTCCTCAGATATTTCGCTGTTGCAGGACAGTCTTACAAACACGCTGGCAGACCTGCTGTCGCAGATGCTTGTGATAACAGGGGGCATCACGCTCATGATGATCAGCTCTTTCAGGCTCACACTGTTCACGCTGGCAATCATACCGGCCATTTCGCTTATGGCTTTCTATTCGGGGAGGGCCATCAGGCGTTACTCGAAGAAGGCACAGGCCTTCGTGGCGGAATCGAATACAATTGTTGAGGAGACATTGCAGGGCATACAGAATGTCAAGGCTTTTACCAATGAGACCTTTGAGAGCCGCCGTTACAGGGAGAAGACCGAGGAGGTTGCCCGGGCGGGCATTACCGGCGGAAAATACCAGGCTGCGGTGTCATTCATCGTACTGGGATTCTTCGTCTCGATGGCTGCGGTGATCTGGCGTGGGGCAACAATGATGGCCGAGGGACAGATGGAGGCAGGGCAGCTCTTCTCCTTCGTCATCTATTCGGGTTTTATAGGTGGAAACATAGCCGGGATGGCAGGTGTGTACGCCAGGCTGCAGAAGACTATCGGCGCCTCGGAAAACCTTCTCCTGCTGCTTGATGAGAAGACAGAAGATATTGATGCCTCGTATATCCCTGACGAGGCTTATGCCCTGAAGGGCGAAATCAGGTTTGAGCATGTCGGCTTCAGGTATCCCTCCCGGCAGGAGGTGGTGGTCCTGAAGGATGTTCGCTTCTCCGTCGCTCCCGGCCGGCAGGTGGCTCTTGTCGGGCCCAGCGGAGCAGGCAAATCAACAATAGCATCGCTGTTGCTCAGGCTGTATGATCCGACGGAGGGAACGATAATGTTTGACGGTCGCGACAGCTCCGGCTTCCCGCTGACGGCACTGCGCTCGCAGATGGCCGTGGTCATGCAGGATGTCTTCCTCTTCGGGGGTACAATCCGTGAGAATATCGCCTATGGCAAGCCTGACGCAACTGAGGCTGACATAGAGGAAGCAGCGAAACAGGCAAACGCCTGGGACTTCATCTCATCATTCCCGGGGAAGCTTGATACGGTGGTGGGAGAGAGGGGTGTGCAACTGTCGGGAGGTCAGCGTCAGAGGATTGCAATAGCCAGGGCAGTGCTTAAAAATCCGAGGATACTGATTCTTGATGAGGCTACCTCGTCACTTGATTCCGAATCGGAACGTCAGGTGCAGGAGGCCCTGGAGAAACTGATGAAGGGACGAACATCGCTTGTGATTGCACACAGGCTCTCCACGGTACGGAAGGCAGATCACATCATTGTGCTGAACGATGGGCGCATAGTTGAGCAAGGGACCCATACGGAGCTTCTAGCCAATCAAAACGGACTATACAGAACACTGACTGAGCTGCAGTTCAGGAACTGATGCGGTGAGGAGATGCTTCGGGGCTGCTTAACAGGCACCCGGGGCGAGGTGCTGTTCAGTTGTCACGGGTAGAGGAGCCTGATTGTCCAGCCTTCTCCGTCACTGTTTCTTGTGTAGACAATACGGTCGTGCAGGCGGCGTTCTCTTCCCTGCCAGAACTCTATATAATCCGGTTCAAGACGGTAACCGCCCCAGTTGTCAGGGCGTGGAACTGGCTGATCCCTGAATTTCTCATCCGCTTCCGCAGCTGCCCTTTCAAGTAGTTCCCTGCTCTCCAGGAAACGGCTCTGATGTGACACGGCCGCGCTTATCTGGCTCTCGCGGGGCCGGCTTCTGAAATAAGAGTCCGACTCCTCCGAAGGGAGCTTCGTGACCCTGCCGCCAAGCCTTACCTGGCGGTAGAGCTCACTCCAGAAGAATGTCATCGCCGCATGGCTGTTTTGCTTCATCTCTTCGCCCTTGCGGCTGCCGTAGCTTGTGAAGAAGGTGAATCCCTTAAGGTTATAATCGCGCAACAGTACTATCCTGCCCGATGGCCTTCCGGCGGCGTCAGCCGTAGCCAGGTGAACTGCGTTTGGTTCCCTGACTTTCATCGAGAGGGCATCCTCCATCCATCTCCCGAACTGCCCGATGGGATCATGTGAAAAATCAGCCAGGTTAAGGCCTTCTCCGTGGTACTCATTCCTGAGCATGCTGGTCATCCTGCGGATAGAATTCATGGGGTTAATTGTTTTATGCTTATAAATAAAACACCAATCTAAAGATTATGTTTACTTTGCAGGGTCGGTTCTCAATTATACGAAAGTATTACCTTTGTTTTTGAAAAAATGAAAAGTATGTCTTTGACACGATTCCTGCCTGTTATCGCACTGATGGTAACCCTGGCTGTCCCCACAGTCGCAAGTGCACAGGTCCCCGTTCAGGTGTCTCAAGAGAAGGTCGTCTCCGGCGGCAAGGTTTATTATATGCACCAGGTGCAGAAAAACCAGACTCTCTATTCCATCTCGCGGGCCTACAGGGTTTCTATTGATTTGATTACCAGCGAGAATTCTATACCTGTCAACGGTATCCAGACCGGACAGGTTCTTCGCATTCCGGCGTCTGACCAGCAGGCATCGGTGACTCAGCAGCCGGTTCAGACAGTCCGGCAGACAACCCCGCCCGCACAGGCTCGTCCTGCACAGCAGGCATCAGGCAGCTCACGGGTAACGGCTGCCACACAGCCGGTTGAGGTGAACGGTATCAGGATCTCAGGTGAAAAGATAGTCTCAGGAGGCCGGACCTTCTATATGCATGAGGTGCAGAAGGGTCAGACTCTTTATTCAATTGCAAAAGCATATAAAGTCACTATCCTGGATATCGACCGGGAGAATGTCATTCCCGCCGGCGGACTTCAGTCAGGACAAATGCTGAAGATTCCGGCGTCAATGGCCATGACGGTGATTGAGGAAAAATATTCTGCCACCGGGACGGTTCCCTCTGACAGGCCTGCTGCCGATGGTAATGCAACCGGCAACCAGCCATCAGGAGCAGCTACAACCATGCCTCGCCAGGAGAGCCCGCGGCAGGCAACACAGATGCCGCGACAGGAGACACCCGCGCAGACAACGCAGATGCCCCGGCAGGAGCAGCCGGCCACTCAGCCGGCAACAGGACAGCAGGCAGTTGTTGAATATGTAGCTGACAAACCTGCAGAGGCAAAGGAGGCCACGGAAACGAAAGTACAGCCTGAGACCAGGACGCAGACAGATACCGGAACACAGACCGGTGTGCAGCAGCAGGCACCCTCCGCCCCGAAGAGCGAGGTGAAGCCGAAGCCTGCCGTCGAGAAAAAGAAGATACACAAGGTGCAAAAGGGTGAATCGCTGGCTGATATAGCCAAGAAATATGACATCACCGTTCAGGAGCTCAAGCAGGCCAACAAGGGTGTTATCTTCGCCATGCCTGATATGCGACTTGTAATCCCTGCCAAAGAAGAGGAGTAGTCCTGGTAATAAAGCCTTTTGCTCATTTGAAACAGATACCCTGATTATCCGGATGCCGGGCTTTTACATCAGGTGTTCATACTTTGTGCAATGAATGAATTCCAGTTACTTATTGACGAGCTTGTTAAATTCCGTGATGCGAGACAGTGGGCGCAGTTTCACAATACAAAGGATCTTGCCCTGGCGCTGTCAATTGAGGCTGCGGAGCTGAACGAGCTTTTTCTGTGGAAGACAGAGGAGGAGTGCGAGAAGGTCGACAGGGCCAGGCTCAGGGAGGAACTGGCAGATGTATTTGCATACAGCCTGCTGCTTGCCGGTAAGCATGGTCTGGATGTAAAAGAGATCGTCCTTGAAAAGATCAGGAAGAACAATGAGAAATACCCGGTTGACAAGTCAAAGGGTACGGCAAGGAAGTACAATCAGCTGTGAAGGCTTATATACGGCATGCCTGAATATTCGTTATTAATTTAAGAGATAGCACCCAATCAAGAACTAGCTGACAAGTACAATACTGGTATTCGTATTTGCCTGGCAACCAATGACAATAGATTAATTAAAACCTGATAACAATGCAAAGTGCAGACAGTCTCAAGCGGAGAATAGAGATGGCAGAAAGAAATGTTTCGGCAAGAGAAGCTCCTTCGGGACCCCCGACGATAAAAGTGGGGGACGATACAAATTCAGGTGAGATCCTTGTTTTTACTTCGCTGTGCAATGTGTATAAGGTTCAGAAAAAGGAACTTTTGGAAAAGATCCAGGCGCTGCAGAAGATTGAATTTGAATCAGGTGAAAAACCGATCTATCTTACCGGAGAAAAGAGATATAAGGGTTTTCTGATTGTGGCATTTGAAAATGGTAAAATGGGAAAGATTTCCCTGAAAAGCTATGAGACCGAATATGCAAGGAAGAAGCTGAAAGGTGCTTTCAACAGCGAATCGCGTCTGATCTTTATTGAGCTCATTGAACGTGATGTTGATCTGGTTGCCATGAGCAGCATCAAGAAGGTTGTATTGTTCAACACCTCTCAGATCAATGCGGTGGAAAGCAGGACAACAAAAGGTGTTCAGGTCATGAAGCCGAAGGACGGCAGTGTGATGATTAAGGTAGTACGGCTGGAAAATACAAAACTGGAGGATCCTGAATATTACCGTAAGAGTGACTCACTCAACGCTATCGGATTTTATCTGAAGCCGGAGGATGAAGTCTGATATCTGGCGGATTTGCTGAGTAGATAAATGGGTGAGAAGATTGCTCGCCCTCCCTGTGGTCGGGACTCGCGGACTTCCATGAGGCCGACTGAAATAGAAAGGGTGAGAAGATTGCTCGCCCTCCCTTTGGTCGGGACTCGCGGACTTCCATGAGGCCGCCTGAAATAGAAAAAGCCTTTCATTCGCTTCGCTCATTCCGGATCTTTATTTTTTCTCTGCTCCTGAAAGCTAGCTTTCGTCGCATCGAAAAAACAAAGCCCTTCCCCGCCAATTGGCGGGAAAAGGCTTTTTCTCTTGTCGGGGTGAGAAGACTCGAACTTCCGGCCCCTACGTCCCGAACGTAGTACGCTACCAACTGCGCTACACCCCGTTTTATCCTCCATATACGCCAACCGGCGGAGAAGGAGAAGCCTGAATAAATTCAGGTTCGCAAAAATAACAAAAATTTTATCCTTAAGGAACTTTTTGACTATTTAAGAGTCAGGTCTGCAATCATCCTGTGTAAGTCATTGCTACTTACAGGTTTGGGAAGATAATCGGTGCACCCGGCATCAATCGCTCTCTTCCGGTCATCAGGGAAAGCATACGCCGTCACAGCCACAATCGGAAGAGAACCGAAAACCTCTTCCTCCCGCAGCCTGCGCGTCAAAGAGAGACCATCCTCATCACCCTTCAGGGAGATATCCATCAGCACCAGGTTAAATGTCCTCTCATGTAGTAACTTATACGCATCAGCGGCTGAATCGGCTACTGCCGTATCATACAAACCGGCCAGCAGCTTTGTGAAGTAGAGCTGGCTGTGCGGATCATCCTCCACTATGAGAATAGCCATCCGCCTTGATGATGATGAGTCGTTCATATCTTTATCAGTTTGTAGGCCAAAGATCCCAGTTTAATCTTCTCAGCGTGAACCAATGCCGTGTTCCAGTCGGTATTGCCATGTGCCATCCGGAACTTGTCAGCCCCACGCAGATCATTACCATTCTCTTGTCCCTGCAAATGCCATGCCGCAGGTGCATCAACAACCATATCGGCACATGCCCTGTCCAGCGCCACGGGATCCAGCGAGGCCGCGATCCCGATGTCCCCGACTATCGGTATGTCATTATGCCCCCAGCAGTCGCAGTCAGGCGAGACATCCATTATGAAATTGATATGCAGTGCAGGTTTGTCCTTCAGAACGGCATACGTATATTCGGCAATCTTCTTGCTCAGGGTATCCCCCTCGTCGCTCCATTGAACCCTGGCGGCATCGTACTGGCATACTGCCACACACTGGCCGCAGCCGGTACATTTCTCAACATCGATATGTGCCTTCCGGTCCTCATTTAGGTGAACCGCGTCATGTGCACAGTTGATTACACACAGGTTGCAGCCGGTACAGTTCTTAACATATATAAAGGGCGGATTGCCGGAATGGAGAAACAGCTTGCCGCCAACAGAGGCACACCCCATCCCCAGGTTCTTCAGTGCACCGCCGAAGCCCGTCTGCTCATGCCCCTTGAAATGGTTCATGGAAATTATGATATCAGCATCGGCGATGGCCGAACCAATCATGGCCCTGTCCGTATATTCCAGGTTTACCGGTATCTCACGGTAATCGGTGCCCTTGATGCCGTCGCCTATTATCACATGACAGCCTGCACTGAGCGGATTGTAACCGTTGGAAAATGCAGCCTCAAGATGATCGGGTGCGTTTGACCTTTCACCGTAATAAAGGGTGTTGCAGTCGGTGAGATAGGGTTTGCCACCCTTCTCTTTTACCATAGCGGCTATCCGTGCCGCGAAGTTTGGTCTGAGGTATGCCAGGTTCCCCGGTTCACCGAAATGAATCTTTATGGCCGTCATCTTGCGGTTGAAATCGATCTTTTCAAACCCGGCTGCCTTTACCAATCTCTCCATCTTCTTCAGAAGGTTAAGAGAGGGAGTGGTGTGCAGGTCAGTGAAATATACTTCGGAAGGTCCCATCAATAATTATACGTCAGCTGTCAGACGTTAAGTATGTCAATTATATCGACAAGGTGCTGGTTCAGTCCCTTGTGCTGCTTAACGGCTTTCTTGAATGGAACCAGCACTATCTCGTTGTTCTGCAGCCCCACCATTACGCTCTGCTGGCCGTCAAGCAGCGCCTCTACTGCGGCGTTGCCCAGCCTGCTGGCGTTGACGCGGTCAAGGGCAGAGGGTGATCCCCCTCTTTGAAGATGTCCGAGTACGGACACCCTTACCTCATATCCTTTCAGCTGGGGCTTAAGTCTCTCGGCGAGGGCTATTGCACCGCCCTCTTCATCACCTTCGGCAACGATAATTATGTTACTTGATTTCTTTCTCTTGTTGCCTGTCTCAATCATTTTGGTAATGTCCCGTGCCTCACCCTTGATCTCGGGCATTATTATGGCCTCGGCGCCGCTGGCGATACCGCTGTAAAGTGCAATATGCCCTGCTTCGGCTCCCATCACCTCCACAAAAAACATCCGGTTGAGGGAACTGGCAGTGTCACGTATCTTGTCAACAGCCTCTACAACAGTGTTGAGTGCTGTATCATAACCGATTGTATAATCGGTACCAAAAATGTCATTGTCTATTGTCCCGGGCACCCCTACAAACGGAATGTCGTGCTCCTCATTGAACAGACTGGCTCCCTTGAACGAGCCATCGCCTCCTATCACAACCACTCCGTCTATGCCAGCGGCCTTGAGGTTGTCAAAGGCTGTTTTTCTCCCCTCGGGAGTGCGGAAGGCTTCGCATCGGGCAGTCTTCAGCATAGTGCCTCCACGCTGGATTGTATCTGAAACTGTATGTGCGTAAAGAGGCTTGAAATTTGCGTTTATCATACCCATGTATCCATGCCTGATACCAACCACCTCAAGTCCGTTGTAGATTGCCGTGCGGGTTACCGCGCGTATAGCTGCATTCATGCCGGGAGCGTCTCCACCCGATGTGAGAACGCCTATCTTCTTAATTTTCCCCATTGTAGAAATTATTTATTGACGGTGCGAAATTACTACAATTTCAGGCATTCACAATTGCCGCGGCTCACAATATCAAAACGATTCAACAATTTCCGCAACTTTCTGAATCAGCCACCTCGGGGTGGATGTAGCTCCGCATACACCAGCACTTGAAGCATCCCTGAACCACTCTGCCCTGAGCTCCTCCGGCGCAGCAATAAAGTGGGAGCGGGGATTCTCCTTCAGGCACACCTCGAAGAGCATCCTGCCGTTCGAGCTCTGTCTTCCGCTGACAAAGATTATCACGTCATGCTGTCGCGAAAACTCTATCAACCTTGGTTCACGGCCCGATACCTGCCTGCAGGTGGTGTTGTGAACCTTGAGAGTGTTGCCGGGATGATCTGCCGCTGCCTGCTCCATCTTCAGACGGATGATCTCAGCAACTACCTCGTACTGCACCTTGCTCTTGGTCGTCTGGGAAAAAAGAAATACCGGTCTGGTGAAGTCTATCCTCCCGAGATCCTCCTTACCGGTAATGAGGATGCCCCTCGGGCCTGCTGCACCCATCAGCCCGATAACCTCTGCATGGCCCTCCTTGCCGTAGATAACGATCTGTCCCTTCTCCTCCCGTGACAGCTCAGCAACCTTTCGTATTTTTTCCTGCATTGACCGCACGATGGGGCAGGTGGCATCAATGATTGTGATGTTGTTCTCCCTTGCCTTCGCATAGGTTGAAGGCGGCTCACCGTGAGCCCTTACAAGTACCTTGCAGTCATGCAGATTTTCAAACTCCTCATAGGTGATTGTCTTAAGCCCCAGGTCTGTCAGCCTTGCCACTTCAATATCGTTATGCACTATCTCCCCGAGGGAGTAGACAGTCTCACCGTCCCTGAGCGCCTCCTCTGCAATGCTTACGGCGTTTTCCACTCCGAAGCAGAAGCCTGATCCGGGTTCAATGTCAACTTTCATTCATCCTGCTTTTAAAGATCTTCCTGAACCATTCCATCTGTTCTGCCGGGGTCATTTCACTGTTATCGAGTATCAGGGCATCGTCGGCCCTGCGCAGCGGACTCGCCTCCCTGGAGGAGTCAATGCGGTCACGATCCGTTATATTCTTCACCACTGCCTCACGATCAGCCGGCAGCCCCTTGCTCACCAGCTCAAGGTACCGTCTCTGTGCGCGTACTTCAGGACTGGCGGTCATAAAGATTTTCAGTTCCGCATCCGGAAAGACCACCGTGCCTATATCACGGCCATCCATAACAACGCCGCCGCCGGCACCCATGGCACGCTGCAACTCCACAAGCCTGGCCCTTACACCGGCTATGGTGCTGACGGGACTAACACTGTCCGAGACGTCACGGTCACGTATCTCCCTCTCTACCTTCTCCCCGTTAAGGTAAGTGGCCGAGAAGCCTGTGGCGCTGTCCGGACGGAAGGTGATGCTGATCTCCGGCATCGCTGCAAGTATCCCCTCCTCATTCGCCACACCGTCTTCAACAAGCCCTCTGCGCAGGGCGAAGAGGGTTACCGCCCTGTACATGGCTCCCGAGTCAATATATATATATCCCAGCTCGGTGGCTATCGCCTTCGCGAAGGTGCTCTTGCCGCACGATGAATACCCGTCGACTGTAATGATAATTTTTTTCTTTTTTTTACTCATGTTCTGTTCATCTAAAACGTTGCGGTGCCCCCAAGGTTCAGCCGGGTTTATCTTTTAAACATCATGTCCGTTTTCAGTGTCAATGTCAGGTGGTTTGTGCCTCCGGCAGGATGGAAGGCTTCACGCCCGTATGCAAGCTCAAATGTCTTCGTCCTGATCCCGAATCCTGCCGTCAGTCCGGCTGTGCCGGCACGCTGTTCAAGGCGCATCTCCGCCCTGCGCTGATAGTTCAGCCCGGCACCCACCCAGAACGATTCCGAGGGAAGCAGTTCCACCCCTAATACCAGGTGTCTCAGTATATTTTCCCCGAATCCTCCGGCCCCCCTGTCATCTTCAGTATCATAGTCATGGGTCATATCAGGCTTCTCCAGGTGCCGTACCGTCAGGGAAAAGCTGAAGGGTGCATGTGCCAGGCGCTTGGTTGCGCCGGCAATTATCTCAAAGGGAAGCGGCTCCCCTCCCTCCCCGGTGTAACTCTTTATCTGAAAACCGGCGTTGCGTATTACCAGCCCCGCGTCAAACAGCAGTCGCTCATTGTGGTAGGTTGCCCCAATGTCCACACACAGACCGGCGGAGAAATAACGCTCAAGATGCGATAAAACAGGCTTGATGTTGATGCCGGCAGTGAACGAGGAGTCTATCTGCCACGACCACATAATGTTAAATGCGTATTCGGCAGCGGAAAAGCTGCCGGTAATGTTGCCGGCGGCATCGGCCTCGGTAAAACGGCCATGGCTGATAAAGCTCACACCACCTGCAAAGGTGCCGGCCTTCTCCGTGTTCATGGCATATGAGGCATAACCATACCGTATGCCTGCAAACCATGAGGAGAAGCTGAGGGAGATATCGTTGTCCATCGACCTGTTAAGAAGGGCAGGATTAAAATAGGGGAGGCTGAGGTCACTTCGCTCTTGCGAGACTGTGAGCCCGCCGGTGGCTGTTGCGAAGGCCGAGTGACTGAGATTCAGGAACTCATAGGTGTTGTCGCCTCCGGTCTGAGCACCGGCAGGCAGGGTAATGAAGGCCAGGAGCAGACATAGAGCCCGGTGCACTGCCGAAAGCGCCCTTTTACTACGGGGTAAACCGTCATCCCTGTGGCCGTCCTGCAGCACCCTGGTGATAAGAAGCAGATAAAGAGCCCTGTGCCTCATCCTGTTGTTGGTTGATGACAAAGATAGCAATCCCGGCAAAACGACATGTTTGATGATATGAATTCAGCAGGTCAGGCAGTCCTTCCGGCGAAGTCAGTGTCAATAACGGCTGTCCTGTTTTTGCCTGCCTGTGAAAGGAAGAGCCCGGCAATTACAACCGCCATCCCCACCCCGTTGCGCACTGTCAGCCTGTCGCCCACAATCAAAAAGGCAAAGATTGCCGTGAAAACGGGTATCAGGTTGCTGAAGATGTTGGCACGGGAGATCCCCAGATGCCTGACCGAGTAGGCAAAGAGGACGAAGGCACCGCACGAGGCGAAGACAGCCAGCAGTATAATTGATCCGAAGCTTTCAGCCACAAACCCTGTTTCACGAAGATCCTTAAGGTCGAAGATCAGGAAAAGCGGAAGAAAGAGAACAGCGCCGATAATATTCTGGATGTTTACAATTGTGACAGGGTCATACTCATGGGCCAGCCTGTGAAGAACCATATTGTACCCTACCGCGGAGACCACCGCCAGGAACATGAGTGCAAGGCCCCTGGGATTCATCCCGATGTTTCCGGTACTGTTTGTGATGAAGATTATCACCCCTGCAAAGGAGAGGATGACGCCGAGGTAGTTGATGAGCTTAAGCCGCTCCCGGTAGATGACCCAGGCAAAGATCACGGCAAACACCGGGATGGTTGAGATGATTACAGAACCTACCGTTGATGATACATAGGTGAGCCCGAAGCTTTCACCGAGGAAATAGAGAAAGGGCTCGAACAGGGCCAGCAGGAAGAAATACTTGCGGTCACCCTTCTTTACCTTTTTAAACTTACCTGTTATCCAGAGAAATGACGAAAGGAACACTATCGCAATGCAAAGCCTGATGAAGACGATAGCAATCGGATCATAGTCGCGGTTGGCAATCTTGAACCAGACAAATGAGAATGACCAGAAGATCATTGAAAAAACGAGAGCAAGATAGGGTCTGCCTTTCATGGGAGGAAGAAGAAAAAGAAGTATGGTTTTACCGGCGGCGAAATTAGCTCATTTTTGATAAATGTGTCCCCGTATCTTAAAAAGAACTTTCCTGTTTCGAACGCATAACACTTCAATTTGTAGAGCATACATTATAATTCTTTAAATCAGACATATAGATTGTGTTCATTTTCGACCGCAGCAGTCAAAAACATCACTCTGCGGTATTGCGGTATCGTTTTTTATTATATTTGCCACTTCAAAAGCGAGAATGAGATGAACGGAATCAAGATCGTTGTACTTGCAAAGCAGGTTCCGGATACGCGAAATGTAGGGCCTGATGCCATGAAGGCTGACGGTACTGTGAACAGGAGCGTACTGCCTGCAATCTTCAATCCCGAGGACCTGAACGCGCTGGAGCAGGCTCTGCGCATCAGGGAGAAATATGAAGGAGTGACTGTGACCCTGCTGACGATGGGCCCGGTAAGGGCTGCGGAGATAGTCCGCGAAGGGCTCTACCGGGGCGCTGACGACGGTGTGTTGCTGACAGACAGGGCCTTTGCCGGTTCTGACACGCTGGCAACATCGTATGCGCTGGCACTGGCAGTGAAAAGACTGGCACCTGACCTTGTCATCGGAGGCAGACAGGCAATTGACGGCGACACCGCACAGGTGGGGCCGCAGGTGGCAGAAAAGCTGGGATGGCCGCAGGTGACCTACGCCGAGGAGATGCATTTTGAGGGTGACAGGCTGATCATCCGTCGTCGCCTCGAGAGGGGTGTTGAGACGGTCTCGTCTCCGCTGCCGCTGGTGGTGACGGTCAACGGTACGGCACCTTCCTGTCGCTACCGGCATGCCCGCCTGCTGATGAAGTACAAGTATGCACGTACAGACACCGAACTGCAGGCAGAGAGCTCTGACTATATCGCCGCCGGCCGCCCGGCCATCAAAATCACCGAGTGGGGAGTGGAAGCCATCGGCGCTGATCCCGAACAGCTTGGTCTTTCAGGCTCACCTACAAAGGTCAAGGAGATCGAAAACGTGATCCTTCAGGCAAAGGAGTCAAAGCGACTGACAGCATCGGATAAGGATATCGAATCCCTTGTCAGGGAGCTGATTGAGAATCATACTATTGGTTGATAAACGGATAAAACATAGTTGCAGTGAACAATCTATTCGTCTTTTGCGAGCTTGATGAAGGACGTCCGGCTGAAGTGAGTCTCGAACTGCTCACCAAGGGAAGGTCACTTGCCAACACCCTTGGCTGCCGCCTTGAGGCTGTTATCCTTGGCATCGGGCTGGATGGCATTGAAAACGAGCTTTTTCCTTACGGCGTTGACGTGGTGCATGTGGCTGATGATCCAGTGCTGGAACACTACCGCACCATGCCGTATACCTCGGTCATCACCGGCCTCTTCAGGCAGGAGCATCCGCAGATAGCCCTCATGGGAGCAACAACCACCGGCCGCGATCTGGGCCCCAGGGTCTCGTCGGCGCTGCACAGCGGCCTGACGGCCGACTGCACCGGGCTGGAGATAGGTGATCATTATGTGAAGAAAACAGATACCACATACAAAAACCTCCTCTACCAGATCAGGCCTGCCTTCGGAGGAAACATAATCGCCACAATCATCAATCCTGACCACCGTCCGCAGATGGCCACCGTTCGCGAAGGGGTGATGAAGCGCGAGATCGTGAACAAAAACTACAGGGGTGAGCTGAAGAAGATAGATATCTCTGCCTTCATCAAGCCTGAAGACCTGGCTGTGGAGATCCTCGAGAGGCACATAGAGCAAAGAAAGGTTGATATTAAGGCCGCACAGATAATCGTGTCAGGCGGATACGGCATGGGCTCGAAGGAGAACTTCGCCCTGCTATATGAACTGGCCTCGGCGCTGGGCGGTGAGGTTGCGGCTTCCAGGGCAGCAGTGGATGCCGGTTATGCGGGACATGAGCGCCAGGTGGGACAGACAGGGGTTACGGTGAGGCCGAAGCTCTATATCGCCTGCGGCATCTCCGGCCAGATACAGCATACCGCCGGCATGGACCAGAGCGGAAAAATCATTGCCATCAACAATGACCCGATGGCTCCCATCAACACCATTGCTGACTACGTCATTAACGGCGATGTGGCAGAGGTGATACCGAAGCTCATCAAATACTACAGGGCTAACGCGAAGTAAACTTGGATCAGTCTGAAGAAAACAGTAATACCGATGGCAAATTTCTATACCGATAACAGGGACCTCAGGTTCCACCTTACCCACCCGGCGATGGAAAAGATCGTCAGGCTGAAGGAGATGGATTACAGGGACAGGGAGCATTATGATTATGCCCCGTGTGATTTTGAGGATGCAATGGACAACTATGACAGGGTGCTGGAGATCATTGGCTCAATCTGTGCCGATGTCATTGCTCCCAACGCAGCCGATGTTGATCATGATGGTCCCACTGTGTCTGACGGTCATGTAACATATGCACGCGGAACGCAGGAGAACCATGAGGCCCTTACACGGGCAGGCGTGATTGGGATGAACTTTCCCCGTAAATATGACGGACTTAACTTCCCGATGGTACCCTATGTCATGGCTGCCGAGCTCGTCTCAAGAGCTGATGCAGGGTTTGCAAATATATGGGGACTGCAGGACTGCGGAGAGACAATACTTGAGTTTGCATCTCCGGAGATCAGGGAGGAGTTCCTTCCCCGTTTCAACAGGGGAGCAACTGCCGCAATGGACCTGACTGAGCCTGATGCAGGCTCTGACCTTCAGGCGGTGCAGCTCAAGGCCCATTATGACGAAGGCAGGGGCACCTGGCTGCTCAACGGCGTAAAACGATTCATCACCAACGGCGATGCCGAGATCTCACTCGTCCTCGCCCGTTCAGAAGAGGGTACCACCGATGGCCGCGGACTTTCGCTCTTTGTCTATGACAAGGCTGACGGCGGTGTCCTGGTCCGGAGGATCGAGAACAAGATGGGCATCAAGGGCTCACCCACCTGCGAGCTGGTATTCCGCAATGCTCCGGCAAAACTCATTGGTGACCGCCGTCTTGGGCTGATCAAATATGTGATGTCACTGATGAACGGCGCCCGTCTTGGTGTGGGGGCACAGTCGGTGGGTATAGCACAGGCTGCCTATGAGGAGGCAAGGAAATACGCTTCGGAAAGGAAGCAGTTCGGAAAAACCATTGACCAGTTCCCGGCGATATATGAGATGCTCACCCTGATGAGGATCCGCCTCGAAGCCATGAGGTCACTGCTATATGAGACAGCAAGGTTCGTTGATACCTACAAGGCATGGTCATTTCTTTCCGAGGAGCGCCCACTTACAAAAGAGGAGCGCGAGGATCTGAAGGTCAACACCAGGCTGGCTGACATCTACACCCCGCTGGTGAAGCTTATCAGCAGCGAGTGGTGCAACAGCATTGCCTATGATGCGCTGCAGATCCACGGCGGTGCCGGTTTCATCAAGGATTTCCCGGTGGAGAGACTCTATCGCGATGCACGCATTACCTCAATCTACGAAGGCACCTCGCAGCTGCAGGTGGTGGCTGCGATAAGGGGCGTAACAACCGGCGGTTACCTGACGCAGATGCGGGAATATGCAAAGAGGGAGGTGCGTCCCGAGATGGAACACCTGAAGAAACAGCTTTCCGCTCTTACAGACGCGTATGAGAAGTGCGTTGCCGGGGTTACTGCCACGGGCAACAATGAGCTGACAGATTTCCATGCACGCCGCATGGTTGAGATGGCAGCCAATATTATCATGGGTTACCTGCTGCTTCATGATGCACAGCGTGACGCGGCCTACACCTCTTCGGCCGAACTATTTCTGCCGCTGGCTGTCTCCGAAAATGCCACAAGGGCTGATTTTATAGCCTCATTTGAGGAGAAGGAACTGGGTCTCTATAAGGTAAACTGAATCACCGGAGGACAGACGGATATTGTCTGCCCGGTACATTTCCGATAAAAAGCGGATTGTCTGTTGACTCCGATAAAATCAAGGCTGTGCAGGGTACTCTCTGCCAGCCTTTTCCTGTTAATGCGCGATTGACATCTTATCCGGTGATAAATATCAACAGGTCAGTTGATAAGAAACATCCTTGAGCCAATCTAAATACTTACCTCCCGGCGTGAGTGCGGTTGCATATTCCGATATATTTGTGAATGATATAACAATAAACGAAAAATGAAGCGTAAGGCACGGATTTTAAGACTGGTGATGTTGTCCGCGATAATCGCGGGCGGGCTATCCCTTTCTTCTTGTGAGAGTTATTCATGGGCGAAGCCTGAGATCCCGCAGGATCTGACGGTAAGCTTCTCTGAGTCACTAAGGCCATTCTGCCAGGGATGTCATGGCTCATGGAGCACGGAGAGAACCTATGATAAGCTCTTTGCAAATGTAGACACTGTCACCCCGGCATCAAGCAGGGTGATCTCAATTCACTCAAGCATAACTGCGTTTGGTTCCCAGATGCTGCAGATTGATACTCTCCTTCTGTCAGCACCGGATGCCATTAAGCTATGGGCATCGCAGGGAGCAGAAAATAACTAGAAACCAGGAAACCCAAAAAAAATAATGACCATCATGAAAAAAATTGCCATATCAGTAGTTCTGGCACTGCTATCGGTCCCGGCTTTCTGCCAGGTGAGCGAAGATTATCCAGTTCGTATTTTCGAGACAAGCATATTAGTTGATAACCAGACTGTTGCAACACCATTTAAGGGAATGCTTGAGTTTGAGATTCACCACCGGTTTGGTACAGTAAACAATGGCCTTGACGACCTCTTCGGTCTGTGGGCTCCTGCCAACATCAGACTGGGACTCAACTATGGTATTACTGACAGGCTGATGATAGCAGCAGGAACGGCCAAGAACTACAAGGCACAGGATCTGGCAGTTAAATATGCCATTCTGCAGCAGACATCTTCAGGATCTGTTCCCATCTCACTTAGCTATTATGGCAACATGGGACTTAACCTGCTGAATCAGAATACATTCGGGCCGGCACACGACTGGCGTGAGATTCACCGGTTTTCGTACTTCAACCAGTTGCTGATTGCTCGTAAGTTCGGAGAGAAGTTTGCACTTCAGCTTGCACCTACCTTTATATGGCTGAATGCTGTTGAACTGGGTTACAAGAACGCAAATTACGGGATTTCAGCAGGGGCGAGGTTTAACTTTGCCGGTTCGCACAGTATAATTGCTGAATATGATCAGCTGTTCAACAGTCAGAAGGATGAGGAGCTGAATCCGAAGCCGCAGCTTTCGCTCGGATGGGAGATTGGTACGGCTACTCACGCCTTCCAGCTCTTCTTCGCCAACTATAAGGATATCCTCGGACAGTATAATTTTGTATACAATCAGAACAGCATCAGTGACGGCCAGTTCCTTATCGGACTCAATGTCACTGTAAGGTTCTAAGGAGCAAGCAAGGTATGATCCTTAAAAAACACTTACTTACTGCTTTAATTCTCCTTACCGGCATATCAATGGCTGCCTTTGCGCAGGATCACGACAGCACCAGGGTGACCAGGGGTGCGGCGATGAGTCTCTATGCAGAGGAGAATGAGAACAATTGCCTGGTGTGTCACGGCAAGCTTGTCTGGTCTCTTACTGATACAACCAGCGGAACTGTTCGTAAACAACTGATGTCTGAGCACAACATGGTTGTTCCGGACCTCTTCTACAACTCCGTGCACTGGAGCTTCAACTGTCTTGATTGTCATTCGGAGGGATTCAGGACATTCCCGCATCCCCTGGAGACAAGGTTTGAAACTTCGTGGAGCTGTATTGACTGTCACGGTTATGATCCGAACTATGCACAATACCGGTTTGAAGAGATAGATGCAGAATTCCAGAAGAGTGTGCACAACACGGCCACTGATGGCCTGATAACCTGCTGGAATTGCCATGATCCTCATTATTACAATCCGCTGGCCAGGCAGACTACAGGTGGCCGCGAGTACATACTCCGTTCCAATGAGATGTGCCTTCGCTGTCACGGAAACTCTGATGTCATGGGACTAATCAATGATGAGAACGTCAGTATTGTTTTGCCCAAACACGAGTGGCTCCCGAATGTTGAGCGCCACATGGAGGCCGTACGGTGCATCGACTGCCATACCAGGATGAATGACAGCGTGCTGATTGCCCATGAGGTAATGCCGGCTGACAGCGCCGTGATGGGATGTGCCGACTGTCACAGTCAGAACTCCATCCTCATGGGAACCCTTTACAAATACGCCGCAAAAGAGCGCCGTGACGAGAAGGGATTCATTAACGGTGTAATGCTGCGTAATGACTCTTATGTGATAGGAGCAAACCGCAGTAAATTCATATCGTTCACCGGGTTGCTCCTGATTGGCATGACTCTTGCAGTAGCACTGGTGCACACGTTGTTCAGGATAATGATCAAACCCAAGAAGACAGCACATGAGTAAGAATTTTTATCACTATCCCGTATGGGTGAGACTCTGGCATTTGACCAATGCGGTGCTGTGTCTGTTCCTGATCGTGACAGGATTCAGCATGCTTTACTCGGATCCAGACAACGCCCTGGTTGTGAAGTTCCAGAGAGCAGTCTCAATACACAATGTATGCGGCGTGCTTCTCACGATAAGTTACACGGCATTCCTCTTCGGTAACCTTTTTACTGATAACGGCAGGCACTATCTTGTAAGCCTTAAGGGGCTGGGAGTAAGACTCTGGAAACAGATGCGGTTCTATGCCTTCGGGTATTTCAAGGGCGAGGAAGCACCGTTTCCCGTCAACGGAGACCGTAAGTTCAACCCCCTGCAGCAGATCTCCTATGTGGGAGTTATGTACTTTGCACTGCCGATGCTCTTCGTTACCGGCTGGGCCCTGATGTTCCCTGAGTTTATACTCAAGAGATTCCTGGGATTCAGCGGTATATTTCTGACTGACCAGTTCCATGTTATTCTTGGATTCCTGGTTGTTGTGTTTTTGTTTATCCATCTCTATGTCAGCACGATGGGCAGATCGCCCCTGAGCAACTTCAGGAGCATCGTGACAGGCTGGCAGGAGAGTCACTAATATGAGTCTAATTAAAATCAGGTTTTATGAAAAGAACAATTAAATCAGCTACAGTACTTTTTGCAACAGCTCTCTTTGCGTTGTCCACCGTCACGGCCAATGCACAGCAGAAGAAGGGTGAACCATGGACAATTCCCGCAGAATACAAGAAGATGGCCAATCCGGTTGCCAAGGACGATGCTTCTGTGAAGGCAGGCCAGGTATCTTACATGAAGAACTGCGCATCCTGCCATGGCAAAACAGGTCTCGGCGACGGCCCCAAGGGCAGAATGACCAAGACTTTCCCGGGCGACTTCTCTGGTGCAGCATTCCAGGGCTATACCGATGGCGAGATGTTCTACCAGACCAAGTTCGGAAGGGGTGAGATGCCTGCATATGACAAGAAGATTCCTGACAACGAGATGTGGAGCATTGTCAACTACATGCGTACCCTGAAGAAGTAATACTGTTTAAGAGATAAAAAAAAGCTGTCCGCGTTGGCGGGCAGCTTTTTTTATGCTTGTTGATTACCTGATTTTTATTTGCCGCTTTCGGGGTAACCCAGGGCAACCATTGCTGCAATCGAGTTGTCAAGCAGGGTCTTGATGTAACCGGGGTTGTGGAGGCCGTTGCTGCGGTCTTCCTTGATAGTATTGTAGTTCAGGTAAGCGAGGACGGCGTTGGCCTTGAAGGTGCCTGTTCTTGCCAGTCCGGTGCCCGTGTTGTAGATGCCTGCGGCAATAAGCTGAGCCTCGAGGGTTTCCATCTTGTCCTCAACTTCTGCGGTAAGAGTGTTGATCTTGGTGTCAAGGGCGGTTGCATCGGAATGGCATGTGGTGCATCCTGTCTTAAGCATCATCGGGGTACCGTGGCTGTCATACCATACACCCATGTTGTGACCTCCGGCCTGGTAACCGTAGGGTGATGACATGTGGCATGTCACGCAACCGCTGCCAGTGGAATGGGGATTGGATGTGGGATGAGCAGTTCCGGGCAGCTCAAACGGGGTCTTGCCAAGTATCAGGTTGGCGTTAGGTCCGTGATGAGGTCCTATGCGTGAACTTGCAATTGCAAAATCGGCTCCGTTAGCTACAGGTGCAGGCGATACGTCACGTGACTGGTGGCAGAAAACGCACTGGTTGCTGGTTCCCTTGTCCCATACAACGTCTGCACCGGCATATTTAACTTCCAGTGTCTGTGCACCCGGCTTGGTGAGTGCCCAGTCATCATCAGAATAGGTCTGGTGAATCTTGTGACAGGTAGCACAACCGATCTGCATCGGGTTCGCCGGAATGGAGATGTTGGCTGTTGACCCCTCCGCAATATACTCCAGGAAACCCTGGCTTGTGTGACACTGAACGCAACCGGCCCTGTTGGCATAGGCTGCATTACCGCCGGTGGCGTGCATTGATTCTTTCCACTGTGCGGAAAAAGCAACCATTGGACTGCTGCTGTTGTGACACTCGGCACATGCAAGGGCTGTTCCCGGATCACCCTTGTCACCCTGCGGCCCGTCATCGCCCTGCGGCCCCATCGGACCCTCGCACGAAGCAAATATCAGAGCCGCTGTCACAATTAAAACGCTTACTTTCAGAATACTTTTCATATAGGACTTGGTTTAGATTTTCTTTGATGAAAGGTAACAAGACCCACGATAGATAAGTGTTTTTTTTCATTGATATTTCAATCACAATGGATTGATAAGTACATTGTTTGATGTTGATATAGATCAAAAATCAATATGATATATGTCATGATTTGAGGCGTCAGTTTCCCATACTAAGTACCTTTGTGCAAAACTGCCTTACAATGTATGCTGAAAATAAGATTACCAGTTGCGCAAACTGCGCAAGATGCTGGACCAATTTCAGAAACCTTACCGAAGAGGAGCTTGAGCTCATAAACAAAAACCGGTATGAGGCTACATTCAAACCGTCCGAGATCATAATCAAACAGGGATCTCCGGCATCAAATGCCATTTTTCTTATCTCAGGGCTGGCAAAGGTTTACATGGAAGGATATTCAGGTAAAAATCTGATTCTCAACCTTGCTGAGCACTCCACCCTCCTGGCAGGTCCCGGTGCCCACGTAAACGCCAGGTACACCTATTCAGTTGCAGCAATCACACAGGTCCAGGCCTGCTTTATCAATTTTGACACAATAAGAAAAGTAATATCCGCCAATCCGGGATTCGCCTCGGGATTCATTGAGGATCTGAGTGATAAGTCTTTCAGGCTTCACCAGAAGATCCTTAACCTCACCCAGAAGAAGATGCACGGAAGGCTGGCTGAGGCACTGCTCTACTTTGCCGACAGCATCTTCCGATCGGATGAGTTCGAGATGGTGCTTTCCCGCCAGGAACTGGGGGAGATGACAAATATGGCCAAGGAGAGCGTGGTCAGGATCATCGGAGAATTTGAGAATGAAAATATTATTCACGCAACACCCCGGTCGGTAAAGATCCTCGACAGGGATAAATTGCTTGTAATTTCCGAAAAGGGATAGTTTTGCATCTAAATTGATTTCATGAAAGCATTAAGGTTTATTATTTCACCCATGATGATGGGTATTCTTTTTATTGTGCTTGCTATAGCGCTGGCTGCGGCCACATTCATTGAGAACGACTTTGGCGCTGCTGCTGCACGGGCTACTGTTTACAACACCATATGGTTTGAACTGCTGTTCCTGCTGCTTGTCGTCAATCTGACAGGTCAGATATTCCTCTTCAGGCTATGGCGCCGGGAGAAACTGACTGTTATGCTGTTCCATACCGCCTTCATCGTGATGGTGGCAGGCGCTGCCATAACACGATATACCGGATATGACGGTATGATGCACATTAGGGAAGGCGAAGCCTCATCTCATACCTTTTCTTCCGGAAACACACTGGCCTTTGAGCTGACCGATGCCGGTGGACAAACTCTGGCCGCTCACGATAAACCGCTTAGCCTGGCCGGTGGACGTCATGGCAAATACCGTAAAAGCCTTGACCCGTCAGGTGAGAAGGTGACACTCACCTTCGACAGGTACATGGCGGGCGCGGTCAGAAAAGTAGAGGAAGCTGCCGGCGGCAAACCAATGGTATCATTCATCTGGACCCCGGACATGGTTAGCAGTGAAAGCCTTGTGCTTACCATGGGCGAAACCGGAACGGTGGGAAATATTACTGCCGGGTTTGCTGCTGAAGGAGATATCACAATCACAACTGACGGAGCCTCTTTCTTTATCAGGTCAGTCTCCGGGTTGCGATCTACAATAATGCAGGAGATGAAGACAGTGGAATACCCTGCTGATACGCTGGTGCCGCTGGTAACAGGGACTGTCTATACCGTCGGAAATTTCAGGATCATGCCCCAGGTCATGACAATGAGCGGGATAGTGGTTCCTGTTGAGTCTGCTACCGGCAGCGGGGCAGGTGGAGCGCTGGAGCTGACACTTTCAGGAGATAGCTTTAAGAAGAAGGTATACCTGTGGAACGGAACCGGGGAGGAAAGATCCGTATGGCAGGGCGATGCAGGTGGCGTGACGGCACGCGTAAGCTATGGCGCCGCCGGCAGGGAACTGCCTTTCGACATCAGGCTGAACGACTTCATGGTGGAGCGTTACCCCGGGTCAAACTCCCCGGCCGGATTTAAAAGCAGAGTTACGGTACAGGATCCGGCTGACGGCACAGATTTCGAATATGATATATACATGAACCATATCCTCAAATACCACGGATACCGGTTCTACCAGTCATCCTATGACAATGATGAGCTTGGTACAGTTCTCTCTGTCAACCATGACCCTGCAGGGATGTACACCACATATGCCGGATACGGTTTGCTCTTCCTGTTCATTATTCTGTCACTGTTAAACAGGAAATCGTTTTTCAGAACTGTTGTTCCGGGGCACTGGAGCTCAAATTACCGCAAGGCAGTTGCAGCCGTGGCATTCATACTGTTCGCTTCACTGACCCCGGCACAGGGTCAGCAGCAACTTGTAATTGAAAAGAAAGCTGCGGACAGCTTCGGGTCTGTACTGGCACAGGATCAGAAGGGACGTACAAAGCCTCTGTATACGATCAGCAGTGATATTCTCAGAAAGGTGGCGAAAGAGAACAGCTTTGGCGGGTTATCTCCCATGCAGGTCTTCCTCGGATACTCGCTCGACTTTTACCACTGGCAGAATGTGCCTATTATCAAGGTATCGAACGAGGAACTGAGGCAGAAACTGGGGCTGAATGGCGAACATGCTGCTTTTTCGGAGATAGTAACCTTCGGCGAGACAGGCGGATATAAGCTCGCCTCTCTTGTTGATGCGGCCTACGCAAAGCCTGACGGACAGAGAAGCAAATTCGACAAGGAGGTTATTAAGGTTGATGAGAGGGTGAATATCTGCTATATGATGTCACGTGGCGATTTCCTGCGCATCTATCCTCTGAGAGACGGCACTGATCACTGGGGCAACGCAGAAGAAGCTGTAAAGCATGGCATCAGCAGCGAAGACTCGCTGTTTGTAGTGAGTGCTGTTCCCCTGTGGGCGCAGGCTGTCACTTCAGTGACCCGTCCGGTGGCAGGTCCGGATGAGTTTATCTCTGCCCTGCAGAATTACCAGCGTCAGCATGCCGGATACGAACTGCCCGCGGAAACCAAGGTAAAGGCAGAGCTCTTCTACTATAAGGCGAAGATATTCGAGCGGCTCTTCCCGTGGTATGCAACCATTGGCCTTATTATGATAATCACAATCATTTCGTTTATAATAAGCGGGAGGGCTCTTTCCGGCATTGTTCTGAAGGCGCTGGCAGGGCTTATTGCCACAGGTTTCCTGTTCCATACCCTGGGGCTTGGGATCAGATGGTATATCTCAGGTCACTCACCTATGAGCAACGGCTATGAGTCGATGCTGTTCATCTCGTGGGTCACGCTGCTGGCGGGACTGATTTTCAGCCGGAAGTCACTGCTCACTCTTGCCGCCACCTCCGTGCTGGGAGGCCTGACACTGATGGTGGCACATCTGAGTTTTATGGATCCGGAGATAACCAATCTTGTACCGGTGCTGCGTTCATACTGGCTTACGCTGCACGTGTCGGTTATCACCGGCAGCTACGGTTTCCTTGGCCTGGGTGCGATACTCGGACTGGTTGTGATGGTAATGATGCTGTTCGTCAGGCCGGTTAACAGGGAGAGGATAAGTGCAGTCATAGATGAGCTTACTGTCATCAACTACAGGACACTTACGCTGGGGCTTTATTTCCTGACGATAGGGACATTCCTCGGGGCCATCTGGGCCAATGAGTCATGGGGCCGTTACTGGGGCTGGGATCCGAAGGAAACATGGTCTCTGATAACCATTATAGTCTACACGCTTGTGACCCATTCGAGGATGATTCCCGGGATGAAGGACACATATACGTTCAATCTGCTTTCGCTGTTTGCGTTCTCATCGGTACTGATGACCTATTTCGGGGTCAACTATTACCTGTCGGGACTGCATTCATATGCCGGAGGTGATCCTGTTCCCGTTCCGGTCTTTGTGTACGTGGCAGTAGTGGTGCTGGCAGGTCTGGCGGTGGCGGCAGGATACAGGTACAGGCGGGTTAAATGAGGAAGGGGCACGGACATTCCGGATAAACCGGACAACCATGGGGCATTCCTGTTTTGGCAAGTTAAGAATCTCTGCTCAGGGGTAAAAAGAAAGAGGCTGTCATTAAGGCAGCCTCTTTTTTTCTGTTACAAAAGACTTTTTATCTCTTGTGGAGAGGTCTTGTCAGTGTTGTCTTGGCTGACTTGAACGGGCCAATCGTGGTATTGTCATACTTGGTTATTGTATACTTCCCGGCGGCATATGTAACTTTTGCAATCACAGCATTGTAGAAGTGACTACCTCTTGGTGCTGTTGTGTAGCCTGGAGTATTGTCTGCCATCATTTCAGCAGGATCCATTGAAACTTCCTGATCAACCACGCTGGTACCCTCGCGGGTGAAGGTGGCAATTATCGGAATTTTCACTGAACCGTCGCTTTCACCTACGAATGGGTTATCATAGAGGTCAGCAACAATGTAGTAGGATCCTTCTTCAAAATCAAGGAATTCAATAACCTCAGGAGAGTTGCCGGTGGCTGCATCATATACACCTATATCAGTTGCCAGCGGGTCATCAACATCAAATCCCACCGCATCGCAGAGATAGAAGTCATAATCGATGTAGTCTGCTGCGTCATAAGTCTCACCGTCAATAACAATGTCAGCATTCCATGAAAGTGATACTGTCAGCGGAGCGTCATTGTTGATTGTAATCGTTGTCTCGAAAGGATTGACGGCGCTGGGGTTGAGAAGGTATTTTTCAGCGATTGAATATACACCGATCTCAGCAACGATAGTCTCATTCGGCTCAAAATCAGAGTCAGGATTGGTGTGTATCACCATTTGTGCTGACTTTGTATAGGGAGCAATTACTGCAGGATCAACTGTGTAATCATCTTCATCAGCATCTCCGCCGGTCTGTTTGAGAGTAAAGGTAAGAGACCTATCGATAATCTTATCGGTGGTAATGTTGATAACAAGCTGATCACCCTCAGCAACAACCGTGGCAGTGGGAGTAACCGTAGCCGTCGGATAACCGTCGGGACTGATGACAGGCTCCGCATCCTGGCTGGCTGTGTCACAGGCAACCATGCCTGTAACCAAAAATGCAAGCCCAAGTAGTTTATATGCTATTTCTTTTTTCATTGTAATTTTTTTTAATTGTTGCATTTATTTACTCTACTGGTACGTACACGGCAGTATAAGTAACGTCACCCGTTCCAAATGCGATGGTGTAGTAAATTGTAATTACACCTGTTTCCGGGTTGTAGTCACCTGGTTTATGACCCCATGTATCGTTTGAGTAGTAGTTTGCCAGGTATTGATGTGGAACACTAAGTGTGTTGCAGGCATTATTAAAGGTGAAGCCGTAGTCAGTAAAGGGTGATCTGCCCCATGTTCCCACGCTTGCAGTGAGGTATTCCTCGGTGCCGATTTTCACTATGTCTTCTACCCGAGAGAAGACTGCACCTGCTGAGCTTGTATGGGTGACAGTGTAGGTCCCCTGGAACTCGGAGTAACATGCAAAGTTCATGGTAATCTCAACGTTTTTGCCGTTATTGAGAACAGTCGGATCTCCGGTGGCCGAAACCGTCTTCAGTATAAGAAGAGGCTGTTTGGGCAGAGGTGTCGGAATGCCTTCAGTAATCATTGTTACATGAATAATCCCAAGGTGGTTATCTGCATCCTTAAGCGTTATCACGGGATTGTCAATCCGGTAATGGACTCCGGCTATAGCAGGAGTGTAGAGGCTGCTTCCTTCAGTTACAGCCTGCATAGCCTCTTCATCCGGGGCTATAGTCAGGGTAATGTCACTTGTAACGTCCATTGATGTAGG
>JAVEZX010000022.1:18025-28731 GCA_034002785.1 Bacteroidales bacterium | reverse complement strand
CATGGGTTGTTCTTCTGACGAAGAACCTGGCGCGGGTACCATGATCTTCCCGCAGATCGGATCCCACGATCGTTTAGTTAGCAACCGGAGTTCGGAATTCATACGCCGCTACTTCCCTCTTGCAAATTCACAATCCTGGAATGACTGGCGATGGCAGTTGCGAAACTCTTTCACCACTGCTGAGGCCTTATCTCGTGTCATGACACTGACCGATGATGAGATCCATACCCTCAACAGGCTGAAGGGCAGACTGCCGCTAAGGATCACTCCTTACTACCTTTCTCTCATCTATGATTCGGAACCATGGTCACCGCTCAGGCGAACCATGATCCCTACCAGTGATGAGATGCTTGTAACCGAAGCTGAAAAGGCTGATCCACTGAATGAAATGGGCAGCAGTCCGGTTCCGGGTATTGTTCATCGTTATCCTGACAGGGCACTCTTTACGGTGACGCAGTTCTGCTCTTCGTACTGCAGGTACTGCACCCGTTCCCATTCAGTCGGGAAACTGGGACACCTCACCAAAGGGGAATGGGAGATGGCATTCGAGTATCTCAGGGAACACACTGAGATACGTGATGTCATAATCAGCGGTGGCGACCCTCTTACAATGAACGACAGCAAAATTGAATACCTGCTCTCCAACCTGAGGGCCATTAAGCACATAGAGATACTCAGGATAGGCACCAAGGTGCCGGCAGTTCTGCCGCAGCGAATCACCCCGCAACTGGTGAATATGCTCCGCAAGTACCACCCGCTCTTCCTCAGCGTCCACTTCACCCATCCGGATGAGATGACGCCCGAGACCCGCAGGGCTTGCGAAATGCTTGCCGATGCAGGGATTCCCCTGGGTAGCCAGACCGTCCTGCTAAAGGGTGTCAATGATGACCCTGTCACTATGAAGAGCCTCATGCAGAAGCTCCTCACCGTGCGCGTAAGGCCTTATTACATCTATCAGTGTGACCTGATACCGGGCTCAAACCACTTCAGGACCACAATAGAAAAGGGTATTGACATCATCGAGAACCTGCGCGGACATACAAGCGGATATGCTGTGCCCCAGTTTGTGGTTGATGCCCCCGGCGGAGGCGGCAAGATCCCTATCCTGCCTGCTTACGTTGTGGAGAGCGGTCCTGAAAAATGGGTCCTCAGAAACTATAAAAAGAACCGCTATACTTACCCCAATAAAAAGTAGGTAAGGAATGAGGATAGGACTTACGTATGATCTCCGTTCGTGGTACCTCGAACGGGGTTATACAATGGATGAGACGGCTGAGTTCGACAAGGAGGAGACCGTTGTCGCCCTTGAAAGTGAACTTTTTCGTCTTGGCTACGAGACGGTACGCATCGGAAATATCTTTCAGCTTGTTGAAAGGCTGGCCGCCGGCGAGCGATGGGATATGGTCTTTAACATTGCCGAAGGTCTTTATGGCGACGGACGTGAGTCTGTGGTGCCGGCGCTGCTTGATCAATACCGAATTCCCTACGTATTCAGCGGACCCGTGGTTATGGGCGTTTCGCTCAATAAATATCTTACACGACTCGTTGTGGCTGCCGCGGGCGTCCCCGTCTGCCCTGGCATTATTGCCAATTCGGTGAGTGATCTGGAAGACCTTTCAAATCTTCAATATCCTTTGTTTGTCAAGCCTGTTGCGGAAGGAACCGGTAAGGGTATTACCACGAGGAGCCTGGTACATGACCGGGAATCACTCGTGACCCTCGTTCAGGAACTGCTGACTACCTATAACCAGCCGGTGCTGATAGAGGAGTACCTTCCCGGGAGGGAGTTCACTGTGGGAGTTACGGGCAATGGCGCAGCAGCGAAGGTGACTGGCGGAATGGAGGTCATCTGCAGGGATAACCTCCCCTATTCGGTGGAGGTAAAGGAGAACTACGAGAACTACGTGAAGTACAGGGTTTACGATGAGGACATGCGCAGTGAATGCGATACCGTTGCCCTTGGCGCATGGCGCGCACTGGGAGCAGTCGATGCAGGCCGGGTGGATATGAAGGCGGACCGTCATGGCAGGATGTGTTTCATCGAGGCCAACCCGCTTGCCGGACTGAATCCTGTGCACTCTGACCTGCCGATGCTGTCACGTCTCAACGGCATGGAATTCAGTGCTCTAATGGAGATTATAATGGATTCTGCAAAAAAACGCTACGGACTGTCATGAAGAGCGGAAAGTGCCTTATAATTTACAATAAACCTGCAGAAGACGCCCTTGCTGACGAGCTCGATGTCCTCGACCAGGTGAATTTTATTGACAGCAGCCTCCAAACCATAGGGTACATTGTGGAACGCATGGGGATAACCGAGAATTTCTTCAATGAGATAGCGGGCATAGCCGGTGAAGGTTATGAATTTGTATTCAATCTGGTGGAGTCTGTGGGCCAGAAGGCTGAGATACTCTATTTCATACCCGCACTTCTGAACATGCACCATATCCCTTACACCGGCTGCCCGGTGGAGGCCACCTTCGTCACGGGAAGCAAGGTTCTGGCCAGAAAAATCATGAAGGCAAACGGCATACCTGTTGCCGGAGGGTATAAAGTATCAGAAACCGGTCATCTTGTGCCCGGCAGAAAATATATTCTCAAACCGGTATGGGAAGACGGTTCCCTGGGTATCACCGAGGAGTCCGTCTTCACGTTTGACGGCACTGTCCCGGAAATTGTAAAGACAAAGAATGACCGCCACTGGTTTATAGAAGACTTTATTGAAGGAAGGGAGTTCAATGTAAGCGTCAAGGCCGGGCCTGAGGGCCCTGAGGTACTGCCGCCGGCAGAGATGATTTTCAACGGGTACCCCGAAGATATGCCGAGAATAGTGAGCTGGAAAGCCAAATGGGAGGAAGATACCTTCCAGTATGACAACAGCATGCGGAATTTCCCGGATGACCTGAGCGAAAGGCTGAGCCGGAATATCAGGGATGCTGTCCTCGGCTGCTGGAATACCTTCGGGCTGAAGGGTTATGCGCGGGTTGACATGAGAGTGGATGCAGATGAAAACGTCTTCGTTCTTGAAGTAAATGCAAATCCGTGCATCTCCCCTGACAGCGGATTCATCTCGGCAGCAACCCATGCCGGCTATTCGCATGCCGAGACAATAAGTCACATAATCAGCGATTTAAACGAATGACAACCGCCTGCCATGCCTGAAATTTCATTTGAGATAACCCCGGCCGACAGGCCCCTGTTTGAAAAGATACTCGCATCTTCAGGATTCTTTTATGATTTCGAGATAGAAGTCGCCCTTTCACTTGCTGATGAAACTCTTGCACAGGGAGAGGAGAAAAGCGGATACTACTGGGTAAAGCTGACCGAAGACGGAGAGGTGATCGGGTTTGCAAACTTCGGCCCCAATCCATCATCCGTCCACTCCTGGGACATATACTGGCTGGCTATACAGCAGGAACAGCGGAGCAAGCACTACGGATCACTGATTCTTCGGGAGACCGAGGACCGCATCAGGTCTGTCGGTGGCAAAATAGCATGGATCGAGACATCGGGAAGGCCTCTTTATGAGCCGACACGTCATTTCTATCTGAAAAACGGCTATGAGCTCGAAGGCACCCTCCGCGAATTCTATGGGCCAGGAGATCCGAAACTGATCTACCGCAAGGTTTTATGAAAGGTCTCTGGTCGATACTGCTGCTCATTGTATCCAACTCCTTCATGACTGTTGCCTGGTATGGCCACCTGAAGTACCAGAACGTTTCAAAGAATGCACTTCTCGGCCTGGCCGGAATCGTTCTCGCCAGCTGGGGAATAGCGCTATTTGAATATTTTTTCCAGGTGCCGGCAAACAGAATCGGCTACCGCGGTACCGGAGGACCCTTCTCCCTGGTTGAACTGAAAATCATACAGGAGGTGATATCAATATCTGTATTTGTTGTATTTACACTGCTGTTCTTCCGCACGGAGAGCTTTAAACTGAATCACCTCCTTGCCTTTCTCTGCATCCTGGGAGCAATCTACTTTACTTTCAAAGGTTAGCCAGTATCCCGCAGGCTTCCCTGATCTGTTCGTCGCTGACATCCAGGTGGGTGACCATCCTGATGCTCCTCTCCCCTGTCTTCAGAGCCAGTATACCATGCTGCCTTATCTTTTCGAGGAACTCAGATGCGACGGCCGGTGGCTTAAGGGTGAAGATGACGATATTGGTTCCGCCATAGTGTATCTTTTCAGTCATACTGCATCCCTTCAGTGCCTCTGTCAGGGCGGCAGCGTTCCTGTGATCATCTGTCAGCCGTGCCACATTGTTATTCAGCGCATAGATCCCTGCTGCAGCTATATATCCGGCCTGTCTCATGGCGCCACCCAGAACCTTCCTTATACGTGTTCCCTGTCTGATGATCTCTTTCTTCCCTATCAGCACAGACCCGACAGGTGCACCCAGACCTTTTGAGAGACATATTGAGATTGAGTCAAACAGCGCGCCGTAACTTGCCGGCTTGCTGCCATCTGCTGCCATGGCATTGAAGAGCCTGGCGCCGTCAAGATGGTAACCCAGGTTCCTGCTGTCACATAACTCACGGATACGCTCCAGCTCACTGAAATCCCAGCAGGCTCCGGCACCCCTGTTGACTGTGTTCTCCACCTCCACCAGCCGGGTGAAGGCCTTATGCCAGTCTTCAGGATTGTTAATATGCTGCTTTACATCCTCCGCGGTGAATGTGCCGTTTTCAGAGTCAATCAACGCTACTGAGGCACCCGAATTAAATGCCACGCCGCCTGCCTCAAACTGGTATATGTGGGCCATCCTGCTGCATATGACCTCGTCGCCCGGACTTGTATGAGCCTTTATTGCAATCTGGTTGGTCATGGTCCCCGAGGGACAGAAGAGAGCGGCTTCCATGCCAAAAATGTCTGCAGCCATCCTCTCCAGCTCATTTACTGCCGGATCTTCACCGAAGATCATATCCCCCACACTTGCTTTCATCATGAACTCAAGCATGCCGGCCGAAGGTTTTGTTACTGTATCACTGCGAAGGTCAATCATATCCGTGGATTTATGTGGCCCTAATATAGTGTATTTTTAATCTGTGCTTAAGGAGCAATGGCACATCTGTGAAAAAACAATATATTTAACAGCATATTGGTGAATACCGTATGGATGTAAAGATCGAAACAGGATGGAGAGAGAAGCTCCGGGAAGAGTTTGAGAAAGAGTATTTCATCGCACTCACTGATTTCGTGCGTGAAGAGTATCGTACACGCCAGGTTTTTCCTCCCGGAAACAGGATATTCAATGCTTTCGATCTCTGTCCCTTTGACAGGGTCAAGGTTGTGATCATCGGACAGGATCCATACCATAATATCGGACAGGCTCACGGGCTCTGCTTCTCGGTCACCGATGGAACCGACTATCCTCCCAGCCTGGTGAATATATTCAAGGAACTGAACCGCGACCTCGGTGTGCCGGTCCCGGCCTCGGGTAACCTGGAACGCTGGGCGCGCCAGGGAGTGCTACTGCTAAACGCCATACTGACCGTGAGGGCTCACCAGGCTCTCTCTCACCAGAACAAAGGATGGGAACGGTTCACCGATGCTGCCATCAGCATCCTTAACAGCGACCGTGACAACATCGTCTTTATGCTGTGGGGCGCCTACGCACAGAACAAGGGTGTATCCATTGATCCTTCAAGACATCTTGTGCTTAAGACAGTGCATCCTTCACCCCTCTCGGCTCACCGGGGATTCTTCGGCTGCTCACACTTCAGCAAATGCAATGAATGGCTCAGATCAAGGGGACTGGAGCCGATAGAATGGTGAATTTCATCCTCGTTCCGTTACTCAGTTCAGTGAGTGATGCGAGGACAAAGAGAGGAATTTGCCGCTTATCACCCCTCCAGACCGCGCCTGATTATATCCTTGAGCTCTTCCTGCTTTTCGAAACCGATTGACATCCTGATCATTCCTGGCTCGGGGTATTTCGCGCCCCAGACAGCCTCCACAGGCATCAGTATCGTATGACTGTCACCCAGAGTGGGAATCAGTCGTATGTCGGGATAGACTGCCGCAATGAAGCGGTCACGGTTCCTTCGCTTCTCTCCCGGATTTGCTCCGGCCAGGTCAAAGGTGATCATAGCCCCGTAGCCTCTTCCTCCGGTCAGTTCCATGGCTGCCCGGTGGGTGTCATGTGACTCAAGTCCCGGATAGAGAACACCGGCCACCCTGTCTGACGACTCCAGCATGGATGCCACTGCGGCGGCATTTGAGCACTGCTGAATGAAACGAAGCTCAAATGATGCCATCTGCGTCTGCAGCCGGTATGCATCATCGGGTGAGAGCATGTGCCCCACAAACTTGCGGTACTCAACGGCACTCTGCATCAGTACCCTGTCATTGCCGCAGATAACCCCGGCAGTCAGGTTGCCATGACCGGATAGGTACTTGGTTGCACTGTGTATAACCAGGTCGGCACCGTCGTCCAGGGGTTTCCAGAGCATGGGTGTGGCAAAGGTATTGTCAACAATCACCTTAGCACCGTATTTCTTCCCCAGTTCAATAACCCTTCGCCCTTCAGCCACAATCAGCAGGGGATTGGAGATTGTCTCGAAATAGAGTATGTCAGGCCTAATGTTTGAGAGGGCACTTTCGAGCTGGTCATAATCATACCTCCCGCCGGAAGGCCTGTAGAAGCTGGCCTCCATGCCGCGCCTCTTCTGAAGTACACTGCCGATATAGGAGAGGGTTCCTCCGTAAATCTCCGAAAAGAAGAGCCAGTTGCTTTGCCTGCCAGCCTCCTGAAATACCGAAAGGGCTATGTCAATGGCCGCCATTCCCGATTGTGCAAGAAGGGCCCACTCGCACCCTTCCAGGGCCATGACGGACTCCTCTGCTGCCACTACCGTCGGATTACGGTATCTCGAGTAGATGTACAGATCGGGTTCACGCTCGTGCTCTGTCTCCGAGGCGAAGGCGCCGGAGGTGGTTGCAGCTGTGGGCAGTTCAAAACCGGCGTCACGATAGACCGGTGTCCTTACGCTGTTTATCTCTCTCTTTTTCATATTCTGTATTAAAGTGTTTCCTGATTGTCTCTTTTATGTCAGGAGGATTGAAGTCGAGGTAAAACAATAGCCTGTCGGCCACAAGTCCTGCAAAGAATAACAGAGTGGCAAACAGGTCTGTAACCGGGTTTCCCGGGTAGATGAGCAGGAATACAAGAGGAAGGGACATTGCCCTGAGGTAGTAGAGCGTCCGCTGCGGCTCACCTCTTTCAGCCGATCCGTATCTCAACACCACCGAGACGGCGGTAATCATTGAGAAAATGATAAACAGGAGCCGGGGCTCAGTGAACCAGGTGACGGCATAGAGGGCTGTAAAAAATGCCTGGCCGGTATGCAGTCGCAGGGAAAAACTCCTGTCAGCGGCAAAATAGACCAGGTCGACGGCAATAACAGACATCACGGCAATTGCAGCCGTGACGGCCAGCGGTATCATACCGGGTTTCAGCCAGCTGACCAGCGATGCCGCTCCGAGAAGCATCACCATGACTATCTCACGGCTGAGAGGCGATCTGAGTATGTTTAGAACTGCCCTGTATGACCTTCCCGGTCTTCCGAGATGCACTGCTGAGACTGCCATTGCGCCAGCGGTCAGGAGAAGGGGCAGGATGGATGTAAACCATGATCCGGACAATGCTGTCCGGTTGGTTAGCTCGTTTATGACAAGCATAACGGACGCTGCAATTACCAGCAAGGAGAATAACACCAGGCTCCACTCTTTTTTCAATCTGACGATAGCGGATGAAACTGACTGGTCTGAATACTGATCCTCATTATCCGGTGCATAAGCCTCGTTGTCAGCCGGAATCGTATGAGGCCTGTTTTCTTTTTCAGCATTCCTGATGACAAAGGAGGGCTTGATTCCCGTGTCAGGGAACCATGCCGGCAACATACCGTCAAAATCCTCTGTTTCGGTCATTTTAAGGGCTCCGGTCGGGCAGGCGGTCACGCAGGCCGGCCCGATCCCTTCAGTGGTCCTGTCGGCACAGAAATGGCATTTCTCGATGATTCCGGAGGCAGTATTGATCTTCGGAGCATCATAGGGGCATCTCCAGGTGCAGTAGCCGCAACCCATACATCTGTCGGGGTGATGTATGACAATCCCGTCAGGACCGATTGTATAGGCCAGGGCCGGACAGCCAGATGCGCAAGCCGGATCAGCACAGTGGTTACAGGCCATTGAGAGGTTGATTACATTCACCAGCGGAAGGGCGTGGCCGTTCCACGCGAAGAGGCTGCGTGTTCCTGGCTGAAGCCCGTTCTCGAGGATGCAGGCTGCACTGCAAGCCTTGCAACTGACACAGAGGGCGGCGTCAAACGTAAATCCCTTCCTCATGGCACAAGCTTTTCTATATCAACCCTGGTATTGTGAAAGGCGGCCCCGTGACCCATATCGGTTTCTGACGGGGCAATGAGCCTGTTCACGCCTCCTCCTTCACCAAGCCATATACCGTTGGGAAAGACCAGGCTGCCGGTTCTGACCCTGGCGGTAACCCTTACTTTTCCCCTGACCTCGCCCCGTGAGTTGAAGACCCTGATCATATCTCCGCTCCTCAGGCCTCTGCTGCGGGCATCGGCAACAGAGATCTCCCATGACGGCTCTTCAACAACACTCCTGATAACCTGCAGGTTGCCGAACTGGGAATGGATCCGGGATGCAATGTTCGGAGTCATGAGCCTGAAAGGCAGATGCCCCTCACCGAAGTCGTTCAGCGGCTCATATGTCGGAAGCGGATCTGCACCCCAAAGCTTCGCAGCCCTGTCTGACCAGAGTTCAATCCTCCCTGAAGGTGTCTCAAATTTCATATTCCCGTATGCCGGGTGCTCATTCTGGTCCGGGATTACCGGCTTCTGCATGAGCTCCTCACGTACGAAGCCCGGCGTGTGGCTGATACGCTGCATAAGCCAGCCTTCATACCCTTCGGGAGCCGGAATGTCGGCGTCACCGGCGTGGAGACCCATTTTCTGCGCAAGCCGCCAGTAGATCTCGCTCTCGGGGAGCACCTCCCCGGGCGGATCAACGACCTTCGGCTTGTACTGTGCATATGGATTCCAGTATGATCCCACCACGTCAGCCTGCTCAAAGACCCCCTTTGCCGGAAGAATGATGTCAGCCATGGCGGCAGTGTCAGTCATGAACTGATCGACGACAATCTTGAATGGCACCGAATCCACCGCCTTCTTCACCTCACCGCTTCCCGGAAGCTGGATAAGCGGGTTGCCCCTCTCTATCCAGGCCACTTCAATCGCTGGTTCCTTAAGTGCAAAGAAGTCCGGCCCGAAGGTCGCCATCGAGATGGCCCTCCTGAATGGTTTGTCGGAGTCAGAATCCGGATAATAACTCAGAGGCTCCTTTACGTCGTCAAATATGTAGCTCTGCAGATTGGCGAAGTTGAATCCGCATCCGCTTTTGCCGATCATGCCCGTTATAACCGGGATGGAGAGGATTGACCTGATTGTCTGCCCTCCGTTTGTATATCGCTGCAGACCATAACCGGCAACGACTGACAGTCGCTCCGCACCGGCAGTCATCAATGCTAGATTAACAATCTCTCCTGTGGGTATTCCGGTGATCTCATGTGCCTTATCCGGTGTCATCTCAAGTGTTGCAGCAAACTCATCAAATCCGGCAACATAACGGCTAATGAACTCCATATCGGACAGTCCGCGGTCAATTATTACACGGGCCATTGCCAGTGCCAGGGCAGCGTCGGTGCCGGGGCGGGGCCTGATGAGCAGGTCGGCCTTGTCAGCCGTGAGTGTTCTGCGCGGGTCGATGACCACCACCTTTGCCCCGTTTTGCCGTGCCTTGTCGATGTGTATCATCTCCTGCACGTTGGTCTCTGCTGAGTTCTTGCCCCAGAGGATGATCATAGAGGCATTTGCCAGGTCCCACGGCAGATTATGTTTCACTTCTCCCAGCGTCAGTCTGACTGCCTCGAGGCCTGCCGGCCAGCACAGGTTGCCGTAGGTTGTGGTGGCGCCACCGAAGAGCTTCCAGAAACTGCCTGCAATATCATTGCTGAGCCCGGAATATCCGCTGCCCTTATAGAATAGCACAGAATGAGGGCCTCTTTTTTCCTTTGCAGATGTCAGCCTGTCGGCTATTATATCAAGTGCCTCGTCTGTTCCGATGCGGGCAAATGAGCCATCAGGTTGTCTCCTCAGTGGAAATATGATCCTGTCCGGTGAGTATTCACGTTCGAGGTAAGCCAGTCCTTTGATGCACGGTCCCTCAGGCGTGGCAAGGTTCCCTTCGTACGGCAGAATACGCTTCACCCTGCCCTCTTCAGTAAAAACCCTGAATGTGCATGTGCTGTAGCAGTTGCGCGGACAGACAGTGATATACTCTTGCATCAGATAAAACCGATGAATACCGGTGATTAGTTTTTATATTACAAAAATGCCGTTTGTTATTGCGATTTTCGTACCGTCAGTAAGCCAGACACGGGTGTTGTTCTTCCAGTAACATGCCCGGTCAATATCGCCCTGCCTTTCAGATCCTGTTATAAATATGTCATTCCCAATCAAAAACACTGAAGAAAACGTAGTTACCGATGGACTGCAATCCATTGAAACCGGAATGCCATTCTTCCAGTAACAGGCACCGTGGCCGTCATTGCCAACCACATGGATATCAGAACCTTTTACAGCCATAGAGTAAGCCCATGCCCTGGCTGAACCGTCGGTAAG
>JAVEZX010000022.1:0-17925 GCA_034002785.1 Bacteroidales bacterium | reverse complement strand
AACCCCGATGCCGTTTTTCCAATACTTGCCTATACTCCTGCCCGAACTGTTGTTCTCGCAACCGGCAGCGTAAACAGTATACTGATAACTGAACATGCCTGCATCAGCCTCCCCTGTTTTCGTAATGATCTTAACGGGCCATTCTCCTTCGGTTAGAGCCGGAATCCTGAATGTAACGGATGTGGAAGTGGCACTTACTATTTCGCAGTCCACATTGTTTACTGTAATGATGTTTGATCCGGCGGTGCTGGTAAAACCGGAGCCGGTAACAGTCACCTCGGTAAGATAATTTCCTTCCATGGGTGCCATACCTGTCACTGCTGGCGGAGCAGGAGTTTTATCACAACTGAATAAAACAAATGACAGGATGAAAAGGTGGGTTGAATTCAGTATAAATCTCATTATAAGTTAATTAGGTCTACTTAAGATCGTCAATGGGCTCTTCAATTACGGTCTGTATGTCGAGAACCCTGTTCACCGGATCACTGACTGTAAGTCGGTAAGTTATCCTGTCAGGGCCGATATATGCCAGGTAATCAAACTGCGTTGCCGGAGTGGAATAGGTAACATTGCCTATTTTGACCGTGATATCGGCTTCGGTGTGGGCAATGTCAAACCGGAAATAATCCGTATAGGCTCCTGACGCCACTGTGCCGTAATTATGAACTCTTTTTACATAGTCAGTGTCGTCGGTTGTGGTGACCGTTACCTCCTCAATCACCTGCCCTGTCTGATTATGAATACGGACATCCGTAGGCCCCCTGGCGGTAATGTCTCTCTTTTTGCAGCCCGTCAGAATGACAAGCAGCACCAATAAAACCACAGGTAATTTTCCTTTCATGTCCGGACAAATTGATTCCGGGCTGAAAGTTATGAAAAATGTGGCAATGCAATTATATGTTTTCCATGCAGTCGGCCCTGATCCACCCCTTGTTGCCGTCAGGGAGCCTTACTTCGCGGAAATCTCCGAGTTCCTGCTCAACGGTAACCGTAGTGCCCGAATGAAGAACGAATAGTTCGTTCCCGGTCTCGCCGGGGGCACTGCGCCCCGTGACAATGCTGCACATGATTACGGCCTTGCTGTTGTGATTGACAAGTGAGTTGTTACGAACAGCCAGTGATATAAGCAGCAGAGATAGCAGAAGCGAAGCGAGGGAGAGCCAGAATGAGAGCAGCCGGCCGCGGGCGCGCGACCTGGTCAGGAACAGCACGGCAAGCATCAGGGACAACACGAACAGCACAATTGCACCGACAGCCCAGAAATTTGTTGATGCCAGCAGAGAGAGAAAATCGAACCACCGTACAAAGAAGAGCTGCGGCACTGTCTCAAACCTGTCTGTGATACGACTTCTGGCAATCTGAAGGTTGTAATCGATATCCTCATCTGCCGGAGAGAGCAGCTTCGCACGCTCATAAAAGAGAATGGCGGAGGCATTATCGCCCGACTTAAAGAAGGCGTTGCCTGTGTTGTAGAACAGGTCGCCGCTCCTGAATCCCTCCTCATAGAGCTGTCTGTAGATTGCAGCAGCGCCGGAGTAGTCGCCTGAACCGTATAATGTCCCTGCCTGTGAGTAACGCTCTTCCGGAGTCTGGCCGGCGAGGCTCATCAGCCCGGCAAAAAGAATAAACTGTATCAATAGTGTCCTAAGCATCTTCACCCTCTTTAATTAAGAACGTCATCAAGCTTATCTATCAGAGCGTCAGCCCGTTTGCACAGTGCAGCAGGGCTTTCGCCTTCAGATACAGGGGCATACTGTGAGTATTCGGTGGCCGTGAGTATCCTGTCAAGTTCGGAGATCAGCTCCTCTCCTGTGCTCCTTACTCTCAACAATGCATAACACCTGTCCCTGGTAATCTCTGACGGCGGGATGCGCAGTTTATCTCCCAGGTAACCCCATAGCGCTCTTGCCACTTCGGCATTCACCTCTTCTTTTCTTCCGCTCTTCAGTAGCGCCTCTGCCCTGTTAATCCTCTGTCGTGCGTTTCTTGCAGCCTTGCGGTTTCTCACACCTGCCACATCGGCATTGCGCCTGATCTGCTCACGCCTGAGCAACAGCACCATGGCTGTAATGAAGAGTGCCAACGCATACCAGAGCCAGTAATGAAGGGCTGCAACCAGCGGAGTGGCTGCCGTACCAAGCCTTCCATTGCCGTTCCTGATGAAGCGTATGTCCTGACCGAGATATTTTACATCCTCCCCCGGTATGTAGACCGGTGCCGCACCCTCTGTGCTCCCCGGAGTGCCCGTGACATTGACTGCATACCCTTCGGACCTCAAAGTAATATATTTCTCCTGCTTCGGATCAAAAACTGTATATGAGACAGGCGGTATCTCAAAATTTCCCGGATTCCTGGGTATCAGAAGATACTCAAAAGTCTTGCTTCCAGATGAAGTACCTGTGCTCGTTATTGTCACCTTCGGATCGTACTTCTCAATACCCTGCGGGAAGTTGATCAATGGCTCTCCGGCAAGATTCAGGCTCCCCGACCCTTTCAGGACAACCTTAAGAGTGATGGCGTCATTCAGCTGCGCTTCAGTGGATGACAGTGACGACTCCATGGTAAATGATCCCACAGCTCCGTGAAAGTCTGCAGGTCTGGGAGCCGGTAACGGCAGCACCTTTACTGTCACAGGCTGGGTGGCAACCTTTCTCGGCACAGTGGAGACTGAAGAGAAGAAGCTGTCAAAGAATGGGTCATCAAAAAAAGGATCACGCGCCGATGCGCGTTCCTGCACCAGTACTGTCATCTCGACAGGATCAATCCGTATCTCTCCGGAGATCTGAGGATAGAGCACCATCCTCTGCACAACCCCGGTGCCATACTGCACACCGTCAATGACCTCAGTTTCAAGGTTGCGCAACGGCGGAGTCTCGATATCCTCCCGGAGAAGTCCCTTGAAATCGGGATACTTCAGTTCCTGTATTCCCGACAGGTTTATTCGTGTATAAAGTTTAAGAGTCATTGTTATGGGCTCACCGGCATAGACCTCGCGGTCACTGAACAGAAGCCTGAGGGTTACATCGTTACCCGCGGAAGGGACATCTCCGGCAGCCTGCCCCTGCCCCTGTCCCTGCCCCTGGGCCTGGCCTGTGGCAGGAGCCTGACCGGCGGGAGTGATCACTATCTGACGCTCTGCAGAGCTGACTACTACCTTTTTCCTTTCAAACTGTGCAGCAGGTATAGTATATGTACCCGGTGAGGAGACGGAAACATAATAAATGAGAGTGGTTGTGGCAATGGTCTTTACGTCGCCGTTGACCCACTGCACATTGCGACTCGTTGATTGCTGCGGACCCTGCACTGTGAATGCCGGGTCAAATTTCGGAGGGGTGAACTGGCCATCGGTTGAATTGATTGTATAGATCACCCTGAACCGTTCGCCAGCGGCAGCCGTACCGGGTGCATCAACAGTGAGGGCTACCTCCTGGGGCGTTACCGTCAGGCCGGCCAGCAAAAATATCAATATCGTAAGAATGCTCTTCATCAACGCCAAAATTACCAGTTTTTGATTACCCTGACCTTTGCCTTTGCAGCCTTGTCACGCTGCACCTTATCCTGTGTCTCCTTCTCATTGGCAGCAAGGGCGTCAAGCAGCCGTTTTGCGTCTTCCCGGCTTATAGCGGTTTGCTGCTGCTGTTGCTGTTGTTGCTGATCCTGTTGCTCGTTCTGCTGATCCTGGTTATCCTTCTGCTCCTGGTCCTTGTTCTGATCCTGCTTGTCCTTATTCTGACCATCCTGATTCTTGTTCTGATCCTGCTGCTGCTGTTCTTCCTGCTTCTTCAGCTGGTCCTGGGCATATGCCAGGTTGTATTTGGCCTGCAAATTGTCCGGATTGAGCTTCAGCGAGCTTATGTATGCATTGATACTCTCGCCGAACTTTTGTTCCTTCAGAAGCGAATTACCAAGATTATAGAGCCCGTCAGCCCTTTTTAGCGAGTCAGTCTCACCTGCCTTTGCCGCACGATTGAATTCAGCGGAGGCCTCACTGTACCTGTTTTGTTTGTAGAGTGCATCTCCAAGGTTGAAGATGGCATCATTCCCGGACCCTGTCTGCTTCTCTGCTCTGCGGTACATTCCCTCGCTGCCGGCAAATTCTCCCTTTTTGTAAAGCCTGTTTCCCTTACGTATGTACTCCCTCTCCTCCTGTCCATATAGTGTAGGAGAGATGATTGCCAGGCATATGACGGCACCAATTATCCTGTATGCTGTTGCCCCGACTTTCATTTCCTTTTCTTTTTTGACTCCTTTGCTATGATACCCAGTCTCCTTAGCAGGTTATTTTTCCTGTCGGCAGTAAGCAGGTCTGCCACAAGCAGTATGAAAAGCAATGCGGCCGGGATGAGAAACTGTTCGTTGTACTCGGTGTACATCATCGCGTTGATCTCACTCTTCTTCATTCTCCCGATGTCATTGTAAATCTCATTCAGTCCTATACTGGTATTGTTTGCCCTGACATAGCGTCCTCCGGCAACGGAGGCTATTTCCTGAAGCCCCTTCTCGTCGAGCTTCGAGATGACCGTGTTGCCCTGACTGTCCTTCAGGTAATCTGTCCTTCCCCCTGTTTTTACAGGTATGGGAGATCCGTCCGGCGAGCCTATCCCGATGGTGTGTATCACAATCCCTTTTTCAGAAGCTTCCCTTGCCTTCTCAACAGCATTGTCCTCGTGATTTTCACCGTCAGTAATTATTATCAGCGCCTTGCTCTTGTCACTTTCAGGGGTGAATGACCTCATTCCCAGGTCAATGGCAGTCCCAATTGCTGTTCCCTGCTTTGAAACTGCATCCGGCCCGGCAGTGGAGAGAAACATCTTGGCAGAGAGGTAATCATTTGTTATGGGTATCTGGGTGTAGGCATCACCGGCAAAGAGGATCAGCCCGATCCTGTCTTCCCTGAGCTGGTCAACCAGCTGGGAGATTGCCTGCTTCGCCCTCTCCAGTCTCGAGGGGAGGATATCTGCCGCCAGCATTGAGTTGCTTACATCAAGCGCAATGACCACCTCAACCCCTTCGCGCCTGACCTCTTCCAGCCGTGAACCGAACTGTGGACGTGCAACGGTAAGAACCGCCATGATGAGTGCCAAAATTCTTATCACAAACTTGACAGTCATGCGTGACGGCGAATAATCGGGCGACAGCCTGCTGAGCAGTGCAGCATCACCAAATCGTTCCCGCGCAAGCCTCCTCCGCCTGTTGCCCAGTATCCAGATAACGGTCAGTACCGGCACCAGGAGGAGCAGGTAAAGCATGTCAGGCTGTGCAAATCTGAATGTATCCATATCCCCTCTATGACATGTTTTTCATCAACAGGTACCTCAGCAGCAGCTCGAGCCCGATAAGGATGACAGCCGCCAGCGCCCAGGGCATGAATACCTCCTCACGCTTGCTGTGCTCCCTGGTCTCAATCTTCGACTTTTCGAGCTTGTCTATCTCCGAATAAACCCGCTGCAGGCTCGTATTGTCAACGGCCCTGAAATACTGCCCGCCGGTCATCTCAGCTATCCTCTGCAGCAGGGCTTCATCAATCTCCACCTGCATCTTCTGATACCTCATTCCAAACGGGGTCTGCACCGGGTAATCAGCATATCCCATACTTCCCACCCCTACTGTATAAACCCTTATGCCAAATGTCTTTGCAATCTCTGCGGCAGTGACCGGATCAATTGAACCGGTGTTGTTCACTCCGTCAGTCAGCAAAATCACAACCTTGCTGATTGCGTCAGAATCCTTGATCCTGTTGATTGCCGTGGCCAGCCCGACGCCTATAGCCGTTCCGTCCTCGATGATGCCGCTCTTTACCTCCCGAAGAAGATTTACAAGAACCGCATGATCTGTTGTTAGCGGACACTGGGTGAAGCTTTCGCCGCTGAAGACCGTGAGCCCGATACGGTCATAAGGCCTGCCGGCAATGAATTCGGTGGCCACATTCTTCGAGGCCTCCAGCCTGTCAGGGCTGAAGTCGCGCGCCAGCATCGACCCTGACACGTCAAGCGCCATGATGATATCTATCCCTTCGGTGGTTGAACTCTGCCATTTATCAACGTTCTGGGGCCTCGCAATTACAACTGTAACCGCCACGATGGCCAGAAGCCGTAAAACAAAGAGGAGATGTCTCAGGTAGTGGCGGAATGTCTTTCTGCCACCATCAAGAAAACCTGCCGTGGAGAGAGTGACAGGCGCACTGGCTTTCCCCTGACGGTAGATATAATAGACTGCCAGCAGCGGAATTACTAACAGGAACCAGAGGAACCACCCGTTTTCAAAGGCGATGTTATGCATTCTTCCCTCCTTTCTCTGCGCCTGTGCTTTTGTTACCTGTCTCCTGAATCCCGGAAGCGGTGCCGAAGGGTTTTGTCTGATCCTGATTCATTTCAGGCTCCCGCGTCTCCTCCACAAACCTCTGTGCGTTGTCGTAAGCGGTCTCATGTACCGTTGTCTCCGGAACATACTTCGCGAATTTTACCATATCTGACATGGAAAGAACCTCCTTCACAAGTCCCATCTGCCCGGGAGTGGTCACTGCAGCCCTGTGCAGCATCCTGACCGTTTCATCAGTGGTAAGCTCCGGCGAGCTTATACCGTAACGGTTATCGATATATCTCCTGAGAATGTCCGATAGCCTTGAATAATACTCCTTGACTTCTCCCTTCTGCCAGAGCTCTACTTCGCGAAGAGCCTTAAGTTCTCGCAGGGCGATAATATAAGCCGGCTCGGGAGGAGGAACGGGCTTCACGAAGCGTTTCAGCGGATTCCTGGGGAGGAAGCGGGCCAGCAGATACACCAGGGCTGATGCAATCAGAGCGATAATGATCCATGGCAGCACCTCAGAGAATGTCACAGGAGACGTGCGGGGAGGAACAATGTCAAAGATCACGTCAGTGGTGTCCTGCAGCGCTATATCCGGCCTGATTACCCTCAGTGATGAGTAGTCGGAAAAATACCTTATCAGGCTGTCGCCCGAAATCCTTTCCGCAAAAAACGGAGGGATTGCATACGTTCCCGAATCAAATGAGGTGACCAGGTACCTGTCTGTGAGTCTGAGTGTGCCGTCAGGCAGACGGGTTGTATCCCTTGGATCGAGACGGAGCACCACTATCTTTCCGGCAAGGGTATCCCCTGCACTGTTCATTTCAGCCGATAAGCCTGCCGGTATATCGGCAGTGACTGTGAATCCAGTCCGGTCACCTATCAGTATAACGGAAGTGTCAGGTGCAGATGTAACCCTTATATCCTGTGCCTCAAGGGCTATTGCCAGGAGTAACAAAACTGCCGCAGATGTAAGAAACCTTCTCATTTTCCCTATCTGTGTCTGAAGAGTGAAATCAGAGGCTTGATATAGTCCTCACCTGTATTAATTGATGCAACATCCACACCGCAGCTGACAAAGGCACCTGAGACCGTTTCGTCATGTTTCTTCCACTGGACAGAGTACTCACGCCTGACTGCAGAGGAAGAGGTATCAATCCACATCTCGCGGCCCGACTCCGGATCCGTCACCATCATGAAGCCAACATCGGGCAGTTCCTTCTCCCGCCTGTCACTGATCCTGAGTGCCGCCAGGTCATGCTTGCCCGAGGCAATCCGCAGCGCGTCCGTAAAGGACGGAGCCATGAAATCAGACAGGATAAAAGCGGTACAGCGCTTTCTCATCACGTTTGTCAGATAACGCAGCGGCTCGGAAAGCGATGTGCCGGACCCCTGTGGCTCGAAACTGAGCATCTCGCGTATGATCCTGAGCATATGTCCCCTGCCTTTCTTGGGAGGAATGTATTTCTCTACCCTGTCAGAAAAGAGCATCAGTCCCACCTTGTCATTGTTGACAATGACCGAATATGCCAGTACTGCGGCAATCTCCGTCATCATCTCCCGCTTGGTGGAGGCCACTGTGCCGAATTCGCCAGACCGGCTGACATCCACCATCAGCATGACAGTCAGCTCCCTCTCCTCTTCGAATATCTTGACATAGGGATGGCCGAACCGTGCAGTGACATTCCAGTCAATACTTCGGATATCATCACCGAACTGGTATTCCCGTACTTCGCTGAAAGCCATACCCCTTCCGCGGAAGGCACTGTGGTACTTCCCGGCGAAGATCTGGTGTGTAAGCCCCCTCGACCTTATCTCAATCTTCCTTACTTTCTTTAACAGCTCAGTCGTTTCCACTTCCTTACATATGGTGTATTCGCTCATGCGTGACCGTAAAGTACCACGCGTCTTTTTTCACCCTGACAGATATTATCTCTCGTCCGGCCCTGTAGCTCCAGGCGTTAAGGCCTTCGGGCCTGTATTTCTCATTCAGTGTCTTTACTGTTGCGTCATACCTGTTTATACTGCTGGTTATCCTGACACCGTAACAACGGTCCCTGTCGTCGAGGAAGATGAGCCATGTCTCACTGTCATCTTCGGAGTAATACTTCAGGTACCTGAAGATGTTGTTTTGCACGGAGTTGTCAGGAGTGAGACCGGGGATCTCACTGGCTATGACCTCCCTGATCTTCTTCTCTGTCAGGCCAATGAATTCCTGTGCCTGTGCCGGGATCGTGGCCAGAATCGCCAGTGCGATAAGTGTCAGCAGCAGCTTCCTCATTACGGCTACGGAACCTCAACGGTGTTTAATATCTCTGTAATTATCTGGTCCTGTGTGATATTCTCCGCCTCAGCTTCGTATGTCAGCCCTATACGGTGACGCAGTACGTCTGCGCAGAGTGATCGTACATCCTCCGGCACGACGAATCCCCTTCTCCTGATGAATGCATATGACTTGGCCGCCATGGCCAGGCTGATGCCGGCCCTGGGTGAAGCGCCATAAGAGATCAGCGGGGTGAACTTCGACAGTCCGAATTTTTCTGGCTGACGTGTGGCGAAGACTATATCGAGGATGTAGTTTTCAATCTTCTCATCGAGATAGACCTCTTTCACAACGCCTCTGGCACGAATGATGTCCTCCGGCTTGAGAATGGTCTTTGCCGTAGGGAACTCGCTCGCCAGGTTCTCGCGGATGATAAGCCTCTCCTCCTCCTTTTCGGGGTAGGTGATCACCACCTTAAGCATGAACCTGTCTACCTGTGCCTCCGGGAGAGGATATGTACCTTCCTGCTCTATCGGGTTCTGCGTTGCCAGCACCATGAACGGCTCATCCAGCTTGTAGGTATGTTCTCCGATGGTTACCTGCCTCTCCTGCATCGCCTCGAGCAATGCACTCTGTACTTTTGCCGGCGAGCGGTTGATCTCATCTGCAAGTATGAAGTTCGCGAAGACAGGACCCTTGCGCACCACGAACTCCTCCCTCTTCTGGCTGTAGATCATTGTTCCGATAAGGTCTGCAGGGAGCAGGTCAGGAGTGAACTGTATCCTGCTGAATTTAGTGTCAATGACCGATGCCAGGGTTTTGATGGCAAGAGTCTTGGCCAGCCCCGGAACGCCCTCCAGCAGTATGTGGCCGTTGGAGAGCAGGCCTATAAGCAGTGAGTCCGTCAGATGACGCTGACCCACTATCACTTTGTTGATCTCCTGCCTGACAAGATCCACGAAAGCACTCTCCTTCTCGATCTTCTCATTAAGGAGCCTGATGTCGGTTGTGTGTTCCATATGCTATGTTATTCTGTATTTACACTGCAAAAAATGCTTCGCAAAGATCATCTCTGAAATCAAAAAACCTTGTTAAATGATGTTAATGAAGTGTTAAAGATCCTTCCCGAATCCGCAGTGTCTGAAGAGCCTGACCATAATCGTCAGCACAAGAGGCACCAGGGCAGGGTTGATTCCCTGGCCGGCAATGAGCGATGCCGGAATCCAGAGCAGGGAGATCGTCAGAGCCATACGGCTCAGCATCAATGCTTTGTTGCCTGTAAAGAGCATTACAAACAATACGGGAATAAGGATATTGATTCCAAGGAACAACAGGTTCAGATGAAGCGCATCATGTTCCGAAAAGATATTGGTGAATACAAGGATCAGGGCTATTAACGAGTAGATGAAGTAAAGCACGAAATCCAGCGCCTTTTCAAGCCCGGGTCGCCTGAATACGAAAGTCAGAAGGACCACCAGGACAAACAGCAGCCACAGGACTGCCTGAGGCATCCAGGTCTTCGCTATGTCTGACGACGGGGGAAAATCAACCACAGTCTCCACCGGTCCGGTAAGCGGCTCATTCACTCCGTCATGGACGATTACAGTTGCGGCGAAATTATCCCTCAGGAACAGAGGCAGAAACATTTCATCTGACACCGTTGCCTTGCGGTCCGACTGCAGTCCCAGCAGCATGTCCGCCCCGAAATCGAGCCACGGTAATACCTTCTGGTGGGGATCAATCAGTTGCCTGAAGCTCTTCAGCTTTCCCTTCTCAGGAAGCATTACAGTATCAGTTGCGGCGGCAATCACTATGTCACGAACCCTCGTTGCACAGTTGTCGAAGAAGAAATCATATCTGTACTTTACGTTCTCCGGCTTCAGGTTCTCATTAATCAATGCAAAGAGTCTCTCTTTTTCAATATCTGTCAGGTTGAGCTTCTGAGACCATACCGGCCTTTCCTCTGAAATGTATTCCCGCAGGAATCTCTCGTAAGGATAGGCCCCGAGCATGTAGTCGAGTTTGCCCTTGGCAAAGCGGTATACAAAATTAGGAGTGGAGAAATCGAAGATTCCCCAGTTGTAAGCCATGTCAAAACCTGTTCCGCGGACGACGATACGGAGTGCCGTATGACCGTAAATGGAATAGCTGGCGTTCCCAGGAGCGCAGGTTATCATATACACATCTGTACTGTCAGCTATTTCAGCACTGGCCGGAGCCGGGCGGATGATAAACAGTACCGCAAGAATAAAAAGGATTTTTTTCATGCCTCAGATTTGAGGCATAAACCTAACTAAAATTTTGAAATATTTAAATAACCCTTCAGAACCAGTTTGCCTTCATGCTTCCACGCTGCACGTCTACTCCTCCAAAACCGGAGCGTCAATCCTTAGCTCATGCCTCAACCGCCCTGCCTGTCGTCACTCCAGGTGATTGTGGCATTGACTGCCCGGTTCCATCCATGCAGTAGTTTATCCCGCTCCCCTGGCTCCATTGCCGGGGTGAATCGCCTGTCAACCTGCCACTGCTCCCTGATCTCGTCCATGCTGCCCCAGTACCCCGAAGCCAGTCCTGCCAGGTAGGCAGCACCCAGTGCCGTGGTCTCGGTAATCCCGGGACGCACCACATCGGACATCAGAATGTCTGACTGGAACTGCATGAGAAGGTTATTTGCAGTCGCCCCGCCGTCAACTCTTAATTCATTTATTTTCAGACCTGAATCATTCTGCATTGCAAGTAATACATCATGTGTCTGGAAGGCAATCCCTTCGAGGGCGGCACGGGCTATATGAGCGGCTGTGGAGCCACGGGTAAGGCCTGTAATAATGCCTCGCGCATGCTGGTTCCAGTAAGGAGCCCCCAGGCCGGCAAAGGCCGGAACGAGATAAACTCCCTCGGATGAATGCACCTCCCTTGCCAGTTTCTCTACCTCGGCCGAGTCTTTAATGATGCCCAGACTGTCACGGAGCCACTGAACAACGGCACCGGCAATGAAGATACTTCCCTCAAGCGCATATTCTGTTTTCGCACCTATTCTCCAGGCAACGGTTGTCAGCAGCCTGCTGGCTGACGCAACCGGAGTGGCACCTGTGTTCATCATCATGAAACATCCTGTCCCATAGGTGCATTTGACCATCCCTCGGTCAATGCACATCTGACCGAAGAGAGCAGCCTGCTGGTCGCCTGCGATGCCGGCAATGGGTACCGGAGAGGTGAAAGTGCCTGCCGTGAGTCCGTAGACCTCACTTGATGAGCGCACGTCCGGAAGAATGCCTGCCGGTATGTCGAAAATTTGCAACAACTCATCATCCCATTCCAGCGAGTGGATATTGAACAGCATCGTCCGGGATGCATTCGATACGTCTGTGACATGCAGCTTCCCGCCGGTGAGGTTCCAGATAAGCCATGAGTCAACGGTACCAAAGGCCAGTTCTCCCTTTTCAGCCATCTCACGTGCCCCTGCCACATTATCAAGTATCCATCTTACTTTTGTGGCAGAGAAGTAAGCATCAATTATCAGCCCCGTCTTCTGCAGGATAAGCCCGTCCAGACCCTCACTCTTCAACCGGTCACAGTAATCCGATGTGCGCCTGTCCTGCCAGACGACAGCGTTATAAACAGCCTTGCCGGTTTTCCTGTTCCAGACGACAGTTGTCTCTCTCTGGTTTGTGATGCCTACAGCTGCAATACGAGAGCTGTCAATGCCGGCCCTCGTAAGGGCTTCTACGGCAACACCTGCCTGTGTTGACCATATCTCATCAGGATTATGTTCAACCCATCCGGGTGCCGGAAAAATCTGAGTGAACTCTTTACGGGCTGTTGCAACGGGTAACCCCATCGAATCAAATACAATAGCCCTGGAACTGGTGGTTCCCTGGTCAAGGGCAAGGATGTAATTCTTCATAAACAAAGATTTGAAAAACTCAAATGCCGGTATTTACATGTTTTAGCCAAGTTAATATTTTTTTACGGCATCGGAAAGTGTGGCCCGATGACTGACACAACTGACCACTATTCGAAAGAAAATATTAAATTTGATTGAAGTTAAATCGAACCGGATATGACGGACAGATATGTTATAACAATTGGAAGGCAGCTGGGCAGCGGAGGACGGGAGATAGGCCAGAAACTGTCCGAAAGACTCGGGATTGCTTTCTATGACAAGGAACTGATCCGTTTAGCCTCAAAGCAGAGCGGATTGAAGGAGGAGTTCTTCGAGAGGGTTGACGAACAGAAGCATTTCAGCCTCTTCCCGGGAATTCTGGGACTGCGAACCTCACTGACCGACGATTTTTTCTCAAATTACTATCTCAGCAATGAATCACTTTTCCGGATACAGAGTGAGGTGATGAAGAACCTGGCAGCGCTGGGGCCCTGCATCTTTGTCGGCCGTTGTGCCGACTATGTCATGAAAGATGAAAAGGAGTGCCTGAATCTGTTTATCAGCTCCGATCTTAATGATCGTATCATGCGGATTGCCGCAAGCCACAATATAACCGAAGGCAAGGCAAAGGAGCTTATCGAGCGTACTGACAAGGGAAGATCAAGCTATTATAATTATTTCAGCGGCAAGACATGGGGTGCAGCCGAGTCATACCACCTGTGTGTCAACTCTTCACTGCTGGGTATTGATGAAACAGTCAGCCTGATAGGCAGGGTTGCCGAATTACGGTTCGGTCTTGCATCCTGAAAGAGGTAGATATCAGAACCGCGCTCCCGGTGGCAGGTTGTTCTTTTCCCTGGCAGACAGAAAAGCTTCCGATGATGTGTACCTGAAGTGATAGCCCAACCTGCCGGTTATGTTATTGAGTTTGATGTCGCCTGACACCAGGCATTGGTTTAGCTTTTTGAAGTTTGACAGCTATGCAATTCCTTTACAGGCCCGCAGCCTGCACATCCCCCGCAGGCTGATGACCGTCGCGGCCTGACTGCCCTGTAGAGTGACCACAGGGCATAAGCCACGGCGGTAATTACGATTGAGAATGTAAAAATATCCTGATTCATGATTCTTTGTTTTAAAACAACAGTTTACCGGTCTGGTTCACGATAAATGCCACGAGCCACGCCAGCGCCGTGGTATAAAACATGCTGAACAATGCCCAGCCGGTGGTTGATTCCTTTCTTATCGCGGCAATCACTGCCACGCACGGAAAATAGATCAGGACAAAAAGCATGAAACCAATAGCCACCCAGGGTGTGAAAACCTTCTCTCCTGTTTGCATGCCCGTTGTATGCTCCTGTTCCCTCAGCCTTTCAGAAAGGCCGGCAGTCCCGCTCTCATCAGGCTCATCCCCCTGGTAAAGGACTCCCATTGTACTTACCACCACCTCCTTGGCGGCAAGGCCTGTGACTATGCTTACTCCAATTTTCCAGTCAAAGCCAAGGGGTTGCACAACCGGTTCAATGAAGTGTCCGGCCCTGCCAATAAATGAGTTTTCCAGGCGCTCCACCCGCGTCCCCTCCTCCATCCTCGGAAAGTACGACAGAGCCCATATAATGACGGAAGCCACGAGAATTATGCTCCCCATCTTATTCAGGTACTGTTTGGCATTGAACCACATATGTCTGACTGTGTTTCTCATAGACGGAATACGGTACGGGGGTAACTCCATCACGAATGGCACATCCTTCCCGGCAAAAATTGTCTTCTTAAGGATCAACGCCACCACTATTGCCAGAATGATACCGGTGAGGTATACGGAGAAGAGGACCAACCCCTGCCATTTATTGAAAAAGGCTGAGATTATGAGCACGTAAACCGGCAGTCTTGCGCTGCAGGACATGAAGGGTGCAATAAGCATCGTCATGATCCTGTCTTTCCGGTTCTCCAGGGTACGGGTTGCCATGATTGCCGGCACATTGCATCCGAATCCCATCAGTAGCGGGATGAATGACTTGCCGTGCAAGCCTATCCTGTGCATGAGCTTGTCCATTATAAAGGACACCCGGGCCATATAGCCCGTGTCTTCCATCAGGGAGATGAAAAAGAACAGGATGAGAATGTTAGGCAGAAAGACTATAACACCTCCCACACCTGCTATGATGCCATCCGTCATGAGGTCGCGGAATGAGCCTGCAGGAATGAGGCTTCCTGCAAGTGCTCCAAGGCTGCTGACACCAGACTCAATCCACTCCATCGGGATGCTGCCGACCATAAATGTGGTCTGAAACATTATGAACAGGAATGCAAGAAATATAGGATATCCCCAGACTCTGTGAGTCAGCCAGTGGTCAGGATCTCTTCTGCCCGCACCCGTCTGACTTACTCCCCCGGACATTGTCTCAGCGAGGGCGCCGGCAATAAAACCGTACCGTGCGTCAGCTATCAGTGTATCAGCCTCTTCACCGTAAGCCTTTGCCAGTTTGTCTCTTTCACGCGCGCAATGCGACAGCAGCTGCTCAACTTCGCCTTTACCTGACAGGATTCCGGTTACGGCAGAATCACCCTCGAGCAGCTTGACAGCGATATAACGCGAACGAATCCGTCCGGTGGCAAGGTCTCTGCTCATGATTTCCCGCTGGACTGAGGCTATGGATGCTTCAATCGTGGTTCCGTAATTTATCTTCACAGGCCGCGCAGAAGGATCCCTGCCTTCAAAAACTTCGACAATCTTTTCCTTCAGTTCAGCAATGCCCTTTCCCCTGAAACCAACAGTCGGGACAACCGGCATTCCCATCATCCGCCCCAGATCGCCGTATTGAAGTTCCGTACCACGCTTCTCAAGCTCGTCGTACATGTTAAGGGCTATTATAACCCTTACATTCATCTCGATGAGCTGGGTGGTCAGGTACAGGTTCCTCTCCAGGTTGGAGGCATCAACAACATTGATTACAACATCAGGCTTATTATCAAGCAGGTGAGAGCGAACAAAAAGCTCCTCAGGGGTATATTCGGTAACGGAGTATGTTCCGGGAAGATCTGTCAGCTCAACCCTGTAGCCATTATGTCTGACCGTGGCCATCCTGGACTCAACCGTGACGCCGCTGTAATTTCCTGTCCGTTCGTGTGATCCTGAAGCCTGGTTGAAGATGGAGGTCTTGCCGCTGTTCGGATTGCCCACGAGGGCGACTCTTATCGTTTTTCCTTCTCCCCGGCCGGAGAAGGTGTCTCTGCCGTACTCATCCGCGAGGACGCGGGGTGATGTCTCAATGCGGTACTCTTCTCCGGGGATGACCTCAACGAGAGATGCTTCACTCCGTCTCAGTGAAATATTGTAATTCATAATACGGTATTCAACAGGGTCAAGAAGGGGTGCATTCCTGATTACCTCCACATTCCTGCCACGGATGAATCCCATCTCCATGATCCGTTTACGGAAGGCTCCCTGGCCGTGAACCCTCTCTATAACGCCTGTCCGGCTGGTTTCCAGTTCTGATAATCGGATGCCCATTTCGTTTTATAGTGTTACTCCAAGCCTGAGAAAGCATGCAAGACAGTGAGGAGTCATGCTCGTATATCCGGATTGAAAATTCTCTCAATCAGATGGTTATGAGAAAAGAGTCCGAACCTGTTAACGGTTACTGTACCGTTCCTCCATAAGCCTGCCTTTTCTGTGCTTAGACTTGCATTTAAAGCACATAATGCGAGCAACAAAATCGTCAACCGGGTTAATCCGAGTTTTTTCATTTCACATCAATCTGACTTGAAGGCACAAAAATACCCAGGCATGACCTAATGCGAAATCCTCAAAAATTATGAATTTGTGATTCCGTATCATCATAATTGATGATGCCGGAAACCCGGATTCAAAGGGATGTATTACCGGGGGTGATATACTTTTTTACAACGGCATAGATAGCCAGTCCGGATACGGACCTGATCCCCGTCTTGGCTGAGAGGTTCTTGCGATGGCTTATAACTGTATTCGTACTGATGTGCAGTGCCTCTGCTATCTCCTTCGTGGGCATTCCGGCCGCAAGCAGCTTCAGGACTTCTATCTCCCTGTCACTCAGGCTTGCGTCAGGCTGACTGCCCTCCTGTTTTCTGATTCCGGTATTATCGCCGGTTATTGTTGATACAATTTTTTCTGCCGAATCATTGACAGTTATTATACTGTCGAAAAGGGAGAGGATGCTCTCATCGAAAAATGCATATACAAGTGCAATCAACCTGGTATCCGGTGATGTGTTCCGCAATGCCTGAAGTGCCTTCACATTTCCCTGAACAAGTACAGGATTGATAATGACCGCCTCCGCATTCCTGAGTGTTACCAGCCTCAGGAGATCATCCAGTGACTCTGAACGGGTCAGCACCAGGCCTCGTCCGGAATTGCCTGCCACCGATGAGAGACCGCTGTAAAGCATAGCGGAAGGCTCAGCGACGATTATATTGCTCTCTCTCTTCACCGCGATTCCTTAAGTCTGGCCTCCATACAGGCTACAAGGGGAATGAGAATCTGCTCCTCTATCCTGGAGTGAATTTTGAGATCATGCTCAAGCTCATGCAGCTTGAACAGCAGCCTCCTGCGAACCTGCTGACCCTCCTTCATTGGCAGGTATTCAATGAGCAGATTCCTTAGGTCATCAAGCTTCTCTTCAATATCATCATGATGATCCCTGTATTCCGCCACCGAGTAATCACTGCTGCCCTGGACCTGCTCAATGCCACGCATCCTGTCATGAAGGTGAAAAATATAGGGAAAGACAGTCTGTTCCTCGTAGTCAAAATGGTTCCGCACCTCAGTAAGGTATTCCGTAAAGAACCTTTCAATCATCCCGGTCTCACCGGATTCCCCATCACTGTTCATCCGGTTGATAACCTCAGTTATTCCGGGGTATACCTCATCCGAGTAGAAACGGTGACTGTTCCTCAGATACCTGATGATTGAAGGCACTTCTGATCCGGTGAACAGAAGATCTACACTATGGCCGGGATCGCCATAGAGGTTGACGAAGGTAAGGAATAGATCCGTTCCGATACCGCTTTCCGAAGCCACCTGTTCCAGCGTTTTTTCCTGGAGAGGCAGGCTTATTTCCAGATGTTCAAGCAACAGCAGAAGAAAAGGATTTTCAGATACGGCCTCTGAAAGTCTTGTCCCGGCTGTGATGTTGAGTTTTCCGGTCATTCTTGCAGTTTGTCTTTTTTTCAGCCCCCCGGTTTACGGCATCTGAGCCTGCCGGAGAACAGAGTCACGAATATAACCAAATCGGCAGCCATTTGTTGAGATGTGCCCGCTTAAATGTATTGCAAAAAAAAGTCCCGACATCTGAATGTCGGGACCAAGGTCATTAAATGTACATTATATTGTTAACTATGCAAGTCTTACATTAACGGCATTTAAACCTTTCTTACCTTCCTGGAGGTCAAATGTTACTTCGTCATTCTCCTTGATCTTGTCGATCAGTCCGGTTGAATG
>JAVEZX010000021.1:0-30380 GCA_034002785.1 Bacteroidales bacterium | reverse complement strand
AGAACCTTCGCCGTCGGACTGTACGCCGGTAGTCAGAAGCACGCTCTTGATTATGTCAGCCTCACCCATTGATGAGGGAGAGAGCCTGATAGTCATTATATTCATCTTCGCCACCCCGCTCTCAAGCCGGTCGAGCTTCTCTCTCCGGCTGGCTGTCACAATGGCCTCCCGGATGGGGATGATACGTTCATCCATCGCGAGGTTTACGCGTCCGCCGGTGTATATATTTATGTTTCGGAATGTGTCGTGTGACCCCAGGGATCTGTATTCGACAAGATATGATCCCCTGGGAACAGATATCAGATAGTATCCCTCAGGATTGGTCATCACCCCGGTACCCAGCTCCCGGATCTGCACAGAGGCCCCTGAAATCGGTTCGCCGGTGGCGCTGTTGGTGACGTAGCCGGTAAGAAGCACTCTTCCTCCCTGGCTGAGATCCGCCGGATTGCCGAGAGTGATTACTTCGCTTTCATGTCCGTTTTGCGTAGTGGTCCTGACAGTATCAGACATAGCCATCAGTGCGGTATCACCCTCCTCCCTGATGAAGCTGTGTTTAACCGTGTAGCCACGGGTGATGATCAGGTTGCCCTCATCATCCGCGGTGCAGAACAGGCCAAAGGGAGCTACAACCGGATCTATGACAGCAAGAGGTGCAGCGTTGCTCCATTTGCCGGTGACCTTTATGTCAGCAGTCCAGGCAGGATTGAAAAATATCCGTATCCCTGCTGCCTGCTCCACGGAGATGGCAAAGTCTGCAAATGGCAGATCCGAACAGTTGCCGGAGTAGGTCCGGGTCTTATCCTGCGCATGGAGGAGGACTGCGGGGATCATCAGCATGATTATGAGCAATGCCCTTCTCATTCGCCCGCCTCCTTCCCGAGGATAAGTGAGTCATAGTATGCCACAGCTTCTCCGTATCCTTCCGGTGAAAATCTGCTCATCTCGATATGGTTCTGGCGGATAAACCTTATGACTTCATCCTCATAATCCCCGAACATGCGCAGGAGCGATGCCCTGCTTCGGATTAACCTGGCACTGTTACCAGTGATGAACCAAAAACGGGTGTTCTCCCTGTACTGGGCATAGGATGACATCGAAGTGTTTTTCGCAATTGTCTTGCTGTGCTTCGCAACAACCATGCTGGTACCCTTGTAGATGACTTCAGCAAAGCCGGTTATTTCCGGGTACCTGTCATTCAGGTTGACAAACCTTCTTCCGATAAAGTCCGGATTGCGGCCGGCACCTGACCAGAGTCCGACGGTGAAGGACTCAACCGTGCTGTTGTTGAGCAATATGGAGTGAATGTCCTTCCAAAGCAGTATGATCTCATCACTGAAGATGTCATATTTTAACCGCAGATTGTTGAAGGTAAAGCCTCCGGCAGTAACGGATCCGTCAAGATAATCACCGGAAAGGAAGAACTCATGACCGGTGACGGGCAATACTCCAGGTCTCCATTCATTGCCGCTGTAGAGCAGTTGTGTAAGCCACACTGAATCTGCATCCCTGTATAAGGGAGACAAATGCTGAGACCTGGCTGTAAATGAGAAAGCCAGGATCGCAATCAGGGTCAGGAAAATTTTCCCCATTAAGAATTCGGTACGAGAACTCAAATTTACCAAATAACAATCAGGATTAAAAGATGTTTTTTAATCAGTCTGTTAATCAGTTTGTCAATGAGAAGGTATCTTTCCTATTTTTGAAGTCTCATTCAGACTATGGAGGTTCATTACGGATATACCGGCACTGCTTTCATAAACCCGGTCATCACCATGGGTGTATTTGACGGCGTTCACCGCGGTCATCGCATGTTGCTTCAAAGGGTCAGGGATGAAGCCATCTCTTCAGGCTCTGACGCAGTGGCTGTTACTTTTGACCCGCATCCGCGAATTGTTCTTACCGGAGATCCCGGCCATCTCAGCTTCCTGACCGATATAGAAGAGCGTATCAAACTGCTTGGCGAGACGGGCATAGGTCACCTGGTTATTATCCAGTTCACTGAAGAGCTGAGCAGGATGACCGCATCCGAATTTGTCGAGTCAATCCTCTGCAGGCATCTGGGAGCGCGCCATCTCATAACAGGCTATGACCACCATTTTGGCAGGCGGCATGAGGGTAACAGCAACACTGTCATCGAATGCTCGGCAAGGATGGACTTCCGGGTCACACGGGAGGAGGCCTTCACCCTTGACGGAGAACCGGTCAGTTCATCCTCAGTCAGGAAAGCCCTGGAAGAGGGTGCCGTTGAAAGGGCAGCAGAGATGCTGGGATACAATTACTTCATAAGAGGAAAGGTCGTTTCCGGCAGGAGGATAGGACGCAATATCGGATTCCCGACGGCGAACATCACACCTCTGTTCCGGTATAAGCTGATTCCCGGAACAGGTGTCTATGCAGTTGAGGCGTTCGTGGACGGCGATTCCACATCGCATATGGCGATGCTCAATATTGGCATGAGACCGACGATCAGCGACAGCGACGGACGGAGGACAATCGAGGTACACCTGATAAACTTCGATGCCGATCTTTATGACAAGGTTATCACTGTCAGATTCCGCCACCGCCTGCGCAACGAGATGAAGTTCGACAGCGTGGATGCTCTTGCCGCCCAGCTGGCAAAGGATAGGGAAAAGACCATCACACTGCTGGGCGTCTGAACAATAATGTTATATTTTAGTTATCTTTGCAGACTTAAAAAAAATTAGAATCATGTCATTCATCAACAACGAACTTCAGTACAGGGTAAAGGATATGGCACTGGCCGATTTCGGGCGCAGGGAGATAGAGATAGCAGAGAAGGAGATGCCGGGATTGCTGGCTATCAGGAATAAATACTCTGCAACAAAACCTCTCAGGGGGGCAAGGATCACCGGCTCATTGCACATGACAATACAGACTGCCGTTCTTATTGAGACTCTCCGTGAACTCGGTGCTGACGTACGGTGGGCGAGCTGCAATATCTTCTCCACCCAGGATCATGCTGCAGCAGCCATTGCAGCAGCAGGAATCCCTGTCTTTGCATGGAAGGGTGAGACACTTGAGGAGTACTGGTGGTGCACTGCACAGGCACTGACATTCCCGGGCGGCAAGGGACCAAATCTCATCGTTGATGACGGCGGTGACGCCTCACTGCTGGTTCACATGGGCTACAAGGCAGAGAAGGACTCCACAGTGCTGAATGCCGTTCCTTCATCAAGGGAAGAGGCCATCATACTGGATACCCTGAAGCGGATTCTTGAGGAAGATCCTCAGAAGTGGCACAGAACGGTGAAGGAGATGAAGGGCATCTCAGAAGAGACCACGACAGGCGTTCACCGCCTTTATCAGATGATGGAAGCCGGAGAACTGCTGGTACCGGCCATAAACGTTAACGATTCCGTCACCAAGAGCAAATTCGATAACCTGTACGGCTGCCGTGAGTCGCTCGCTGACGGCATCAAGAGGGCCACTGATGTAATGATTGCCGGCAAGGTAGTTGTTGTCTGCGGTTACGGAGACGTAGGAAAGGGCTCGGCAAGATCGATGAGGTCATACGGAGCCAGGGTCATTGTGACCGAGATAGATCCTATCTGTGCCCTTCAGGCAGCCATGGAAGGCTTCGAGGTAAAAACGGTGGAAGAGACCCTCAGTGAAGGCAATATATTCGTGACTGCAACAGGCAACCGTGACATCATCACAGCCGAGCATATGGAGAAGATGAAAGACCAGGCAATCGTATGCAACATAGGTCACTTTGACAATGAGATACAGGTTGATGCGCTTAACGCATACAGGGGTATAGAGAAGATCAATATCAAGCCGCAGGTAGACAAGTATATTTTCCCGGACGGTCATGCAATCTTCCTGCTCGCCGAAGGTCGCCTTGTAAACCTGGGCTGCGCCACGGGCCACCCTTCATTCGTGATGAGCAACTCATTCAGCAACCAGACACTGGCGCAGATAGAGCTCTGGACGAAGGAATACAAGACAGACGTCTACAGGCTGCCAAAGCATCTTGACGAGGAGGTGGCACGGCTGCACCTGGCCCAGCTGGGAGTCAATCTTACAAAGCTTACGAGTTCACAGGCAGACTACATTGGTGTCCCCTCCGAAGGACCGTACAAGCCTGACCATTACAGGTACTGATTCCGGTTATTTCCTGTTCCAGACTCTTACGCTGTAACCGGTGAAGGAGGTTCGGTAATTTTTCAGATAATAACGTCCAGGTCCGCTCTGCGGGAGGCCTGATGCCCCGAGTGCATAATTTGTGGAGCACACCGGGCAAACTGCATAAACGCCATCCACATTCACCGCTGTACTCTCTTCATCGTTGACAAGGCAATGCGGGCATGTTCGGTCATATGCGGCATATTCAAAACCCTGAAGTCCGGTATTGTATACTATTATTCCGTTACCGTCAAATCCTGCCGTGCCAAGACCCAGATGCCTGTGTGAGGATGAGATGAGGGCACTGGTACCGGGAGAGTAGAAGAGATCAAAAAACTCAGGGTCGGAAAAGGTGATCGTAAAGTCTATTGTGATGTCAGGAATAACCTCGTTTTTCTCCCTGTCGCATGACAATAGGATAAGAAGCAACGGGGCCAGGAAGAAAAAATATCTTACATTTGAACCAGACATGTGTTTTTCTGCGTTTGTGTAAATGTAAGTATTTCTGTTTTCACGGTCATACATGAACAACGAAATGAATAAAACGATAGTATATGTGAGGTTCATTGCCATGACGGTCATGATGCTCTTCGTAGTGCAGGTCACCGACTGTGATGCACAGCGCTATGCTACCCGCAAGCTGGAGAAGCAGACCTTCGGCCAGTCGCGCAAAAACCCCGGCAAGGCTGGCGGCGAGAGCAAGGCGGCTGAGAAGGCGATGAAGGCACAGGCACGCAAAGAGGCAAAGCGTGAGAGGGAAGACGAGAAGAACCTGAAGGAGTTGCGTTCCCGGCACTATGAGATCCAGAGCGAAGGTACCAGAACCCGCATGGAGGGCAACAGCAAGACCACGGCCGAGAAGTACAAGGTCAAAAGGCAGAAGCAGAAGAAGGAGCAGTCAATGCCTGACCTGAGGAAGCCGGAGCGGCCTGGAACGATGAATGCAAGGGTTAAAGCGGCAACAAAAGACCCTGCCGTCAAGCCTGAAGCGAAAAAGGTGAGGACAAAGGGAAATACGAAAGATCCTTCAAAACAGCCGGAATTGAAGCAACAGAAGAACAGGGCAAAAACGAAGCTGGTTGATCCGAAAAAACAGAAGAAGCTGAAGCAGCATAAGATTAAAAAATACTGAGAAGATGGAAGATATTGGCAGCCTTATATTCTATGTCGTACTGGGGATACTTGCCCTGGCCGGCTCCTTTCAGGGGAAGGGAAAGAAGAAAGCAGGAGGGCCGAAACCGGTTCAGCGCAAACCGGAAACAGAAGCCCCCAGACCACAGGCGAGGCGTGAGACAGTAACCGCCCGGCCTCAGCCTGCTGCCGCACGGCCCTATGAGCCTGCACCGGCACCAAAATACATCCCGGCAGATCCGATGATGGAGGGAAGATATGAGGACACTCTTGCACGTGAGTTCAGCCGGGAAGGCTCCTATGAAGAGCCGATGGCACGTGAGTTCGACTGGGAAGGCGGCAGGGGAGAACCCCTGGCTAAGGACTTCTCCAGCGAAGGCTCCATAACGGGGAGAATGGCTGCAGCCTTTGCCCGGGAGGGCGTCTCTGCCTTCGGAAGCTCAGTGCCGACGGAATTCATTCATAATGAGATATCTGACACCGAGATAGGGGATGCCCCGGAATACGATTATAATGTTGCTCCCGGAAGTGAACTTCTAACGGAAGGATTCGATCTTAAAAAGGCAGTTATCTATTCGTCAGTACTCGACAGAAAAGAGTACTCATATTGATTACCTGATATTTACAAAAGGGGTTTTATTTGATTTTGTAATTTAAAAAACTTATATTTGTTCTTTGAAGAGTTCCGGTAATGCCGGGATTCTTCTTATTTTTTGACCTATTTACGAAGAATTATGGCGGAATTTGTTTATGTGACAGAGGAGGGCCTCCATAAGATGAAGGAGGAACTTGACATACTCCGGAACGAGAGGCCGGTAATGGCAAGGATGATTGCGGATGCCCGCGATAAGGGAGACCTTACCGAGAATGCTGAATACTCAGCCGCAAAAGAGGCTCAGGGGATGCTTGAGATGAAAATTTCGCGCCTGGAGGATCAGGTGGCCAGAGCCCGTATTATAGACGGCTCGAGGATAAATACCACATCAGTCCAGATCCTTAACAAGGTCAGGATTCGCAATAAGGCCAACGGCATCGTAATGGAATATCAGCTCGTGCCGGAAGGCGAAGCTAATCTCAAGGAGGGCAAGATTGCTGCCACCTCCCCTATAGCACAGGGTATAATGGGCAAAAAGGTTGGGGATGTAGTGCAGGTAAAGGTACCATCGGGAGTCATTCCTTTCGAGATAGTGGAGATATCAATCTGAAAACTGAATAACCATGGCATCAGTCTTTACCCGCATAATCAATGGTGAGATTCCCTGTTACAGGGTTGCGGAGGATGACCGCTACATTGCATTCCTTGACGTGAGACCGCTCAAGGCAGGACATACGCTGGTGGTACCCAAACAGGAAGTGGACTATATCTTCGACCTGGATGAGGATACCCTTGCCGGGATGATGCTTTTCGCACAGAAAATTGCCAGGGCAATGAAGGAAGTGATTGAATGCAACAGGATCGGCGTTGCCGTTCTGGGTCTCGAGGTGCCTCACGCCCACATCCATCTTATCCCGATAAGCAGGGAGGGCGATATGCTCTTTACCAATCCGAGGGTTGCCCTCACTCCGCAGGAGAATGAAACCCTGGCCGGGAAAATTGCAGCCCATGTGAGGCTCTGATCATTTAAGGCAATAAAAAAAAGCTCCTGTCATTGACCGGAGCTTTTTTGTATCAGCAATTTCTTTTACTTCTTGCCTGCGCAGCATGGTGCAGCGGCAGCGGTACCTTCCTTTGCCGGAACAACCTCACCCTTCTTGTCGCCACATTCTGCAGCTGAAGGGCACTTGGAACAATCTGTGCCTTTGGTGGCAGTAGTTGCGGCTTTCTTGCATGCATCAGCTGTTGATCCGCATACGTCGCACTTACTGTCCTTGTTCTTATCGACAAAGGTACACTCACTCTTTGTGTGCTTCTTTTCCTTGTCGGTAGTCTGAGCATAGACCCCTGCAGCCACGACCATCATCGCGATGAGAATAAGGCTGCTAATCATCCATTTCTTCATACAATAGTTAATTGGTTTTCTTTAATAACGTCCGCAATATATGAAAGTTTTGCATACCTCATAAAATTTGCTGCAATTATCATAACTTTATGTCTGTCTCGTGTTGCCAGGTGTCAGGTATTAAAGATATTGCGGACGATTTTCTGAGCCTCTTCCTGCCACGTCCATGCCTCTCGTGCGGAGCTCCCCTGGTGAGGGGTGAGGAGGTGCTTTGTACAGGCTGTCTCCTCTCGATGGCCCGTACGGATTTCCATTCACGTCGCGGAAACATGCTTGAACAGGCATTCTGGGGGAGATGCATGGTGGAGAGGGCTGCAGCTTTCTCGGTCTATAACCGCGGGAGCCGGATCAGAAAGCTGATCCACCTGTTGAAGTACCAGGGAAGACAGGATGTGGGCAGGATGCTGGGCAGGCTCTATGGTTCTGTCCTGGCCGGCAGCGGTTTCATGGACGGGATTGATATGATTGTCCCGGTGCCTCTTGATCCTGCCCGGGAGCGCAGGCGCGGATACAACCAGAGCCGCTGCATCGCGGAGGGGCTGGCAGAACCACGCAGCCTCCCCGTCAGAAGCGATATACTGTACCGTACAGGTAAATCTGACTCTCAGACAAGACGAGGCAGGTATGACAGATGGGAGAACGTCGAGGGTCTGTTTGCAGTCAGAAAACCTTCTGAGATACAAGGCAGACATCTGCTGCTGGTTGATGATGTAATTACAACCGGCTCAACAATAGAAGCCAGTGTCAATGCGCTGCATGACACCGGTGAGGTATGTGTAAGCGTGGCGGCCCTGGCAGTGGCACAGAAGCTTACCCTTTGATCCTGTCGCTGTTCTTCTTTATGAAGTCGGACCAGTTACGGTAATCCTTCGACACAGCCGGCTTGCCGCTCTGGTAAAAATGACAGAGAGCAGCACCCAGTGCATCAGTGGCATCAAGCACCATCGACTCGCTCCGGAATTCAAGGATTGTCTTCAGCATCGCGGCTACCTGCTCCTTGCTGGCCTGCCCCCGGCCTGTTATGGACATCTTGATCATTCTCGGGGCATACTCAAAAACCGGCAGGTCACGGTAGAGCGCCGCAGCTATGGCAGCACCCTGCGCACGCCCCAGCTTGAGCATGCTCTGTACGTTCTTGCCGAAGAAAGGAGCCTCTATGGCAAACTCATCCGGGTGATGAAGGTCAATCAGATCAAGAGTCTGCTCAAAAATGATGCGGATCTTCCGGAAATGATCAGCCTGCTTTCGAAGATCAATGATGCCAAGCGTGATGAGAGAAGGATTCCTCCCGGTAACACTTATCAGACCGTAACCGGTCACAGTGGTGCCCGGGTCAATCCCAAGGATAATACGCTCAGACCGCTCTCCCTTCACTTCATGAACTGTTGCGGCGGACCCAGGAAGAGTTCGGTGGGCAACTGGTTGCCTTCCGACCAGACCCTGTTACGCCTGACCGGCAGGGCAGGTGCCGACTTGGTCCCTTCCAGCACACCGATGGCTGCCATCAGCGATGCTTCCTGAGGATCACCGAAGTCTCTCGTAATGTCATCCGCAGCTTTTACATCAGGTACTATGCCTTCATAGAATCGGCCCTGATCCTGAGCGTTCAGGTACTCGAAGGTGATGGGGGCAAAGACATATACGTAATCAGGATCGGGCTCGCTCTGCGAAGGGAAGGGGAAACCCCATATGTTCATCCCTGCAGGCTTGCCGTGCGTGGTGTCACCCACAATCTTAACATCCACATAAGGCCTCAGGCTGTTTATTACCACCTCGCTGGCCGACGCCGAACTGCGGGTGGTGATGAAGACAACCCGGTCAAGACCAAGAGGACTCGGAGTCCTGACGAAATTATAGCTCTCGTTCCATTCCGGCCCCACCAGGTTGTTGTAGGTCAGCTTGTAACAGAGTTTTGTGGTGTCATTCCATGTCAGCACAAGACTTGAAAGCTGCTGCGCTATATCCATGTAACCGCCGGTGTTGTAACGGAGGTCGATTATCAGGTCAGTGACATTCTGGGCCTTGAACATTGCAAACGCCTCGTTGAGCTCCTGCTCCGAAGGCTCAATGAATGTCTCGAAGGCAAGGTAACCTGTCTTGCCGCTGGCAAGGTCAAGGGTCTTTGCTGCAGTAACGGAGTTGATCGTGAAGCTTGATTTGGTGGAGTTGTAAGTCACCTCCGTACCGTCTGGCTTTTGAAACTTGAACTTGTTGGTCACCCCTGCCGTTGAGGGACCCATGAGATTATTATATGCAGTGTTGTTACCCGAGATGAAAATGGGTGCCACAGGGGTGTCATTTATCTCCTTGACAATCCATCCTCTCCTGACCCCCTGAGGCCACAGATCGGACCCCTCGTAGAGGGTCACAACCCTGACATTGTTTGCCTGATCAAGGCTCATCCTGATCCCGTGACCCACAAAGCTTCCCTGCATCGATGCCATAAAGCTTTCATAATCCGTAACGAAGCTCCATGGGTCTCTCTGCTTGTACCTGAGCGCCTCGAGGATCTCCTCAGGAGTATCATAATCAGAGACTTTTACCGTAGGCATCGTATTATACCAGAGATACACATACTTCATGAGATCATAGAGTCCGTCACGGGCTCTCTCCTCCATTGTATATTCATCAACCGGATCCGGCGGATCTTTCTTGCATCCGACGAGCACAGTGATCAACATGAGTGATATGATAATTACCTTTTTCATAATTGCTTTCATTTGATGCAAAAGTAGCAAAAATTGTGCCTGATGCCTCAACCCTTCACAGTCCTGTTCTGATAGATCACGCTGGCTATGATCAGAAGCAGTCCGAGTGGAGTGGTGAAATAGACCGGTTCGTCTATGATGAAATGCAGCAGTATCAGTGATACAAAAGGTGCGAAATAGACAAGGTTGCTCACCTTGTCGGTAGTCTCGGAGAGCTGCAGGGCCTTCAGCCAGAGCCAGAAGGTGATACCCATTTCGAAGAAGCCACAGTAGACCGATGCTGCGACCCCCTTCAGGCCCGGAGTCTCTGAAAACGAGCCCGTACCGGCCATAAGCATGAGCATATAGAATGATCCGAACAGGAAGCTTGTAAACAGCTTTACCGACTCATCCCTCTTGTCGCGTACGTTAAGCACGAAGAAGAGGGCCCACAGCACTCCGCTGACAAGGGCAAGTATGACGCCCAGGGTGTCTGAACGTCCCGGGCTTAGCGGTGCGCCCTGCGATGCTATGATATAAACCCCGACGAGACTCACCGCGAGGGCTATGAAGCTTCTTCCCGGTATCCGCTGACCCAGCAGCGGGATGGAGAAAAAGACAAGAATGATGGGCCAGATCATGTTTATCGGCTGTGCCACCTGCCCGGGAAGCCTGCTGTAAGCTGTCAACAGGATCAGGTAATAACCCACCGGATTGATCAGCCCGAAAAGGGCTGACCACATCAGCTCGCTGCGGGAGGTCTCCTTCAGCAGGCATAGCTTTCCTGTCATCAGCATTATCACAAAGAGTACCAGCGTGGAGACCAGGGTGGTGATGCCCAGCATCGTCACTATGCTCAGTTCTGACAGGGCTATCTTGAAGGCAGTGGGTATCGTACCCCAGAGCAGCACTGAGAGAGCGGCATAGATGTATGCCTGCTTGCCGTGTTTCATGAGCGTCAGCTGATGAGGTCAAACCCGGTATAGGGTATCAGGACAGCAGGGATCTTAATTCCTTCGGGTGTCTGGTTGTTCTCAAGCAGTGCGGCCACTATACGCGGTAACGCCAGGGCGCTGCCGTTGAGGGTGTGGCAGAGTGTTGTCTGTTTGGCACCCTTCTCCCTGAACCGGCACCTGAGTCTGTTGGCCTGAAACGCCTCAAAATTTGATGTTGAGCTAACCTCCAGCCAGCGCTGCTGTGCTGCCGACCATACCTCGAAGTCATATGTCATGGCCGAGGTGAAAGACATGTCGCCGCCGCATAGCCTTACAATACGGTAGGGCAGTTCAAGTTTTGCAAGCAGACTCTCGACGTGTTCCACCATCTCCTCGAGTGCCTCATATGATTTGTCCGGATGGGCAATCTGCACTATCTCCACCTTGTCGAACTGGTGAAGCCTGTTCAGCCCCCTGACGTGTGCACCCCAGGAGCCTGCCTCGCGCCGGAAGCAGGGGGTGTATCCCACGTTTTTTACGGGAAGCTCGGCAGCGTCAAGGATTACGTCACGGTAGATATTTGTAATCGGGACCTCTGCCGTTGGGATCATATAGAGGTTGTCAATGCCCACATGATACATCTGTCCCTCCTTGTCAGGCAACTGACCCGTGCCGAACCCGGAATCCTCGTTTACAACTATCGGCGGTTCGATCTCACGGTAACCGGCCCTGCCTCCCTCGTCGAGGAAGAAGTTGATCAGAGCCCTCTGGAGCCTCGCTCCCTTGCCCTTGTAGACCGGGAATCCGGCACCTGTTATCTTTATCCCGAGGTCGAAATCAATTATGTCATATTTCCTGATCAGATCCCAATGGGGTACGGCACCGGCATTCAACTGAGGAATCTCCCCTCCGCTGCGGACAATGACGTTATCTTCCGCGCTCTTCCCCGGTGCAACCAGCTGATGAGGCATGTTCGGCAGCTTCACAAGCTCAGTCTGCATCTGCGCAGAGACCTCACCGAGAGTGTCTGCGAGCTGTTTCTGCTTCTCCTTCATAGCACCTATGCTGCTGCGTGCAGACTCTGATTCCGCCTTCCTTCCCTCCTTCATCATTGCTCCTATCTCACGAGAGAGGCTATTGAGCTCCGCCTGGATTGAGTCGCTCTCAGTCTGTAACTCCCTGCGGCGACGGTCGAGGTCAAGGACAAGAGTGACTGTTGCGGTTGCATCGAAATTCTTGACTTTCAGCCTTTCGATCACAAACGAAGGGTTCTCACGGATAAGATTGATGGTTAACATAACAGCTGGGTTTTTATAAAAGGTGGGGTAAAATTAAAACAAAAACTCCTGAAAAGTTGCGCCTTAGCGTAATTTTCAGGAGTCCTGTATTGTTCTGATGCTATCTTATTCTGCTGCGGGCTTAACCGAAACGTAAGATTTGTTGTCTCTTTTCTTTCTGAACTCAATGGTGCCGTCAACGAGGGCAAAGAGAGTATGATCCTTACCCATTCCCACGTTGTCACCGGGGTTGTGAGTGGTACCACGCTGGCGTACGATGATGCTGCCTGCTTTAACTGCCTGTCCTCCGAAGAGCTTGACACCAAGCCTTTTGCTTTCTGAGTCGCGGCCGTTGCGTGAACTGCCTACACCTTTCTTGTGTGCCATATCCTTGTCTTTTTACTGTTTATCGGTTATTCCTTATCCGTTTTTTTGGCGCTCTTTGCAGGGGCCTTCTTCACGGTCTCCTTTTTTTCAGCAGTTGCCTTCGGGGCGGCTGTTTTCCTTGCAGGAGCCTTCTTCACTTCAGCCTTTGCCTCTTCAGCAACGGGTGCTTCAGCTACTTTCTTCTCAGTCTTGGGAGCGGCTTTCTTCTTTTCCTCTCCGGCGGGACCGATGCTCATTACCTCTATCTGGGTAAAGTCCTGGCGGTGGCCGCTTCTCTTCTGATAGCCTTTTCTTCTCTTCTTCTTGAAGATAATGACCTTGTCACCTCTTACATGGGCAAGGACTTTTCCTTCAACCACTGTGTCAGTGATTACCGGTTCCCCAATGGTGACAGCTCCGTCATTGTCCAGCAGGAGAACCTTTTCAAAACTTACATTATCGCCTTCAGCTGCATCCAGCCGGTGAACGAAGATCTTTCTTCCTTCTTCGACTTTGAACTGCTGACCGGCAATTTCTACGATTGCGTACATTTTCAATCTCTCTTTCGTTACTCCGTGAGGCGGACACGCTCCTCTGTGCATGACTCTTCTGCAGGCCCCGCCGGATCTCTGTTTTTCGGACTGCAAAGATATAAAAATTAACTTATTTGCAAACCGGTGCAATTAATTTATCAATGCATAACTGTGGATAAAAATTTCCCGGCTACGGGTCTTTAAGAGTCTTATTATTTATATTTGTCGTATCGGCCTGTCAGGCAGTAAACCTGGAATATTATGCAGAATAAGCTTATTCGTCTGAAGGTCATAGGCATATCTTACAGCCAGACTCAGTCCGGCGCCTATGCCCTCATACTGGCGGAGGAAAACGGTGAACGTCGCATACCCATTATCATCGGTGGGTTTGAGGCTCAGGCCATTGTGATCAAGCTCGAGAACCTTGAGCCGCCAAGACCGTTGACACATGACCTCTTCAGGAGCTTCGCCCTGGCATGCGGTGTAACCGTGGAGCAGGTTCTCATAAATAAGCTTCGCGAAGGCATATTCTATTCCGAGATTCTTTGTACTGACGGTGAGAGAAGGTTCCGTATCGACTCCCGTACCTCTGATGCCGTGGCACTGGCCCTGCGATTCGAATGCCCGATATTCATCGAACCCCAGATACTCAGTGAAGCCGGCATTGTGATGAGTACAACCGCCGAAGAGGAACAGAAGAAACCGCCTGAACAGGTCATAGAGAAAAAACAGCCGGTAACAAGCGAGTACGGAGAGTTTACAGATGATGAGCTCAGTGATATGCTCACCGATGCTATTGCCCGCGAGGATTATGAACAGGCTGCAGCCATCCGTGACGAGATGGCACGAAGGAAAGGACAAGGATAAAACCGGAGGAGAAATGAGAATTTTAATGATTTTGATTGCAGCTGGAGTGCTGATGCCGATGCCCCTGCTGTCGAAAGAGTACAAGGTGACGTCGCCTGACGGCCGGATGGTGGTTACCGTAGAGACCACCGGGGGAGTCTCGGTCAGCATCATATATGATAACCGTGAGCTGATATCAGGACTAAAGCCGGAACTGCAGCTTGAGAGTGTCACTTTCCCTGGCCCGAAGCCGGCCCTGCTACGTGCCGTGACATCATCAGTGAACGATCTCCTGGTCCCCGTTGTTCCAAGGCGGAACAGCAGTGTGCCTGATGTTTATAACGGCCTGACACTGCGCTTCAGGGACGGAGCTGCAATTGACTTCCGTGTCTATGATGACGGCGTGGCATACAGGTTTGCCACTGCAATGAAAGACAGCGTTACCGTGAAGAATGAGCGGTTCGGATTCAGCCTTCCTGCCGGCACCGAGGCCCTGTACCCTCTCGAAAAGGGATTTATGTCACACAACGAGTGCACCTTCTATCCCGTATCCATGGATACCATAGGGACCAGCCACCTGGCCAGCCTGCCCGTCCTTTTCACGACCGGAGGAACAAACATACTTCTTACCGAGGCTGACATACAGGATTATCCGGGGTTGTGGATCACCGGCGACGGCCACGGCGGGATAACGGGTGTGCAGCCTGCATCGCCTGCTGCCGTGAAGGCTCATAATGACCGTAATGTGTATGTTACCGAGCGAAAGGATCACCTGGCTGTCACATCAGGCACCCGCACCTACCCATGGCGCCTCTTTATCATCACACCTGATGATGCCAGCCTCGCAGAGAGCGAGATGGTCTACCGCCTCGGAGCACCGCCGGCACCGGGAAGCGACTTCAGCTGGGTCAAACCCGGCAAGGTGGCATGGGACTGGTACAATGCAAACAATATCTTCGGAGTTGATTTCAGGGCGGGACTGAATAATGATACATATAAGTATTATATAGACTTCGCCTCTGCAAATGGAATTGAGTATGTAATCCTGGATGAGGGATGGTATGTTCTCGGAAACGTACTGGATCAGGCCCCGGGATTTAATGTACAGGAGCTTTGCGATTATGCGGCTTCGAAAAATGTCGGCATTATCCTCTGGGTGATATGGAAAACACTCTGGGATCAGCTCGATGAGGCACTTTCTCAGTATGAGAAGTGGGGTGTGAAGGGGATCAAGGTCGATTTCATGCAGCGTGACGACCAGTGGATGGTCAATTACTACCACACTGTGGCTGCAAAGGCCGCAGAGCATAAGATGCTGGTGGATTTTCACGGAAGCTACAAGCCTGACGGTATTGAACGCACATGGCCCAACGCTATCACCCGCGAGGGGGTGAAGGGACTTGAGAACAACAAGTGGAGCACAGAATGCAACCCGGAGCACGATGTGACGCTGCCCTTCACCAGGATGGTGGCCGGCCCGATGGATTACACCCCCGGAGCCATGGTAAACATGCAGAAGCGCGATTTCACGCCGGTCTTTTACAGGCCGGCCAGCCAGGGTACAAGAGTCCACCAGATGGCAATGTATGTCGTTTTTGAAAGCCCGCTGCAGATGCTTGCAGACAGTCCGTCCAACTATATGCGCAACCAGGAGTGCACATCCTTCATAGCGGGCGTGCCCGTAACATGGGAGGAGACCAGGGTGCTGGACGCCAGGAAAGGCGACTATATAATCACTGCCCGCAGGAACGGCTCAGACTGGTACCTGGCTGCAATGAATGACTGGACTCCGATGGCTTCGGAGGTCGACCTCTCATTCCTGCCTGCCGGCAGTTACAATATGGAGATCTTCAGTGACGGCATCAATGCAGACCGTCACGGAGAGGATTACAGGCACCTAAAGCATGAGGTCACTGCAGGCGACAGGCTGCAGATAAATCTGGCCCCTGGCGGTGGATGGGTGGCAAAGATCTCACCTGCAGGCAAATAAACCGGGAGAAAAATCATGAAGCAATACCTTGACCTGCTGAGCCATGTCATGGAACATGGCATTGAGAAGAGAGACCGTACCGGCACCGGTACCCTTAGCACCTTCGGTTACCAGATGCGGTTTGACCTCTCTGAAGGGTTCCCGCTGATGACTACAAAAAAGCTACACCTCAAATCAATCCTGTATGAGCTGCTCTGGTTCCTCAGCGGCAGCACCAACGTCCGCTACCTGCAGGAGAAAGGGGTGAGGATCTGGAATGAATGGGCTGATGCCGACGGCAACCTGGGCCCGATATACGGCTACCAGTGGCGCTCATGGCCTGCTGCCGATGGCAGGACAATAGACCAGGTCAGTGCCGTGGTTGATTCCCTTAAAAAGAATCCCGACTCACGCAGGCATATCATTTCTGCATGGAACGTAGGAGAGATAGAAAAGATGGCCCTCCCTCCGTGCCATATCCTCTTCCAGTTCTATGTGGCGGGCGACAGGCTCTCGTGCCAGCTCTACCAGCGCAGCGCTGACATCTTCCTGGGAGTTCCCTTTAACATCGCATCCTATGCCCTGCTTACGATTATGATGGCGCAGGTGACGGGATATAAACCCGGCGAATTCATCCACACACTGGGAGATGCACATATATACCTCAATCATACTGAGCAGGTCAGGCTGCAGCTCACCCGTGATCCGAGGCCTCTGCCCCGGATGATTGTCAACAAAGAGGTTGACAATATTCTTGAGTTTAAATATGAGGATTTTGTCCTGGCCGATTATAATCCGCACCCTGCCATAAAAGGCGAAATATCTGTCTGAGATGATAACCATAATAGTAGCCACTGACCGTAAAAACGGGATCGGTTATAATAACCGCCTGCTGGCCCATCTGCCCGGGGATTTGAGGCGATTCAGGGAGATAACCATGGGACACTGCCTTATAATGGGTAAGAAGACCTGGGAGTCTCTCCCCGTAAAGCCTCTGTCCGGAAGACAGAATATTGTGATAACTGACAATGAACTCGACTGTTTTGACTGTGCCGCTACGGCAAGGTCGCTGGAGGAAGCGGTGCAGTTATGTGAACCCGGGAAAGAGATATTCATCATTGGTGGCGGATCTGTCTACCGGCAGTTCATGCCCATGGCTGACAGGCTGCTGGTGACACACATAGATGCTGAGTTCGAGGCAGATACGTTTTTTCCTGAGATCAGCCCTGACGAATGGTATATTGCGGAACAGGAGGATTACCTCTCCGGGGAGCCCGGGGAACTGAGCTTTTCCTACACCACATATCTCAGGCGGAGGTAACAAATTTTTCCTCCGTCCGTTAAACTGTGAGTGTTCTCTGACGTCAAAGAGACACAGAATCTGAAGAACACTTAACAATCCATTGTATGAAAACAAAAACACTAATCCTGTTTGTGGCTCTTATGGGCCTGATAATGACATCATGCGGCAAGTCGGACCCGATTGACACAAAGGCCACGGAAGCAGCCGATGATGTAGCACTGAGCGAAGCACTCTATGATGATGCCTTTGCATCACTGGAGATAGCTACCGTATTTGCAGAGGTGGGGAAGAAGTCAGCCTCGATACTTGACAGCTGTCCGCTTATTACATTCAATTCTCCCGGACAGGAATTCTTTCCGAGGAATATTGTGATTGACTACGGAACCGGTTGCACCGGCCTGTTTGACGTGGAACGAAGCGGAAAGATACTTATCACTCTTTCCGGCCCCAGGGGAACAGCCGGCTCGGAACGTGTCCTCACGTTTGACAACTATCATGTCAATGGTGCCAGGGTCGAGGGGACCTATACCGTTGAAAACCTCGGACCGAACAGTAATCAGAATGCTCTCTTTGCCATCAGTCTGGAAGGAGGAAAAATCACATTCCCTGACGCTAAGGTCATTACCCGGGAATTCAACAGGCAACGGGAATACATTCAGGGTTACGGAACCTGGAATCCGTGGGACGACCAGTGCCTTATAACGGGTACTTCCTCAGGGACCAATCTGGAGGGCAAGACTTACTCACTGATGATAACCAATCCTCTGGAGTGGACAGCTGCATGCAGGTTCCTGATCGGAGGAACCATCAGGTTTGAAGTTGAAGGGATCGAGCCGTTTGAACTTGATTATGGCGCTGGCGAATGTGACGCTGAGGCTACCTTGTCACGCGGTGATGAATCAAAGGAGATTACCCTCCGATACTGGCATCCGAAATACAGTGATAACAGGTAACCTTCGGTAACCCTTCGCCGGTCTCATACTGAGCTGTGCGACGGATTCAATCATACAAAAATCCCGGTCTGCCTGAAGGAGGACCGGGATTCTTTTTGCGATGTCACTGTATCATGATGCCTTGAGTATCTTCATGTCAACCCTCTCCAGCTTATGAGCTGCGTAGTCAGGCGTGACTGTGAATTCCTTGGTGTCAGCCGAGGGAAGTTCGAACATGGCGTCCATCATGATGGCTTCGCAGATGGCTCTCAGACCCCTGGCTCCGAGACGGAACTCCACAGCTTTGTCAACGATGTAGTCAAGAGCCTCTGTGGTGAAGCTGAGCTCTATGCCGTCCATTGCAAAGAGCTTGATATACTGTTTGGTGATCGCGTTCTTCGGTTCTGTGAGGATGGCTCTCAGCGCCTTGCGGTCAAGAGGGGAGAGGTGCGTCAGCACCGGCAGGCGGCCTATGATCTCAGGAATGAGTCCGTAGGCACGCAGGTCCTGCGGGGCAATGTATTTCAGGAGATCATCCTTGTCATAGCTGTCGCGCGAACGGCTTGCGGTGTACCCGACAACAGTCGTGTTGAGCCTGTGGGCAATCTTCTTCTCAATACCCTCGAAGGCCCCTCCGCAGATGAAGAGAATGTTCTTCGTATCCACGGGAATCATCTTCTGTTCAGGGTGCTTCCTTCCTCCCTGAGGCGGCACGTTCACCACTGAGCCTTCAAGAAGCTTGAGGAGACCCTGCTGAACGCCCTCACCGGACACGTCCCGCGTTATCGAAGGATTATCACCCTTACGGGCAATCTTGTCCAGTTCGTCAATGAATACAATACCCTTCTCTGCAGCCTTGACATCGTAATCGGCATTCTGGAGCAGCCTCGTAAGAAGACTCTCGATGTCCTCACCCACGTAACCAGCCTCAGTAAGCACTGTGGCGTCAACGATGGTGAAGGGGACATGAAGCATCCGGGCGATGGTGCGGGCCAGCAGGGTCTTGCCCGTGCCGGTCTCCCCAACCAGTATGATATTTGACTTTTCTATCTCAACATCATCACTGTCAGCCTTCTGCATCAGCCTCTTGTAGTGGTTGTATACAGCCACGGAGAGGATCTTCTTGGCCCTGTCCTGGCCGATGACGTATTGATCCAGGAAATTCTTGATCTCGTCTGGCTTGCGGAGTTTGAGACTGTCAAGGCTGAATGAAGACTTGCCTCCCAGCTCCTCAACCATGATATTGTGGGCCTGCTCTATGCAATGATCGCATATGTGCCCCTCAAGACCGGCGATGAGAAGGGTTGCCTCTTTCTTGGTGCGTCCGCAGAACGAGCATTTATCCATCAGAAAACTATTGGTTCTTGGTTTTTGAAAGGACCTCGTCAATCATTCCGTATTCCTTTGCTTCAGGTGCCGTCATCCAGTGGTCACGGTCAGCATCCCTCTCAACTTTTTCAAGCGGTTGTCCGGTGTGATATGCGATGACCTCGTACAGCTCCTTCTTGATCTTCAGGATCTCCTTTACTGCTATCTCAATGTCGGAAGCCTGTCCCTCTGCACCACCCATCGGCTGATGGATCATGATGCGGGAGTGCTTCAGTGCCGACCTTTTGCCTTTCGTGCCTGCAGTAAGCAGTACTGCACCCATCGATGCAGCCATACCCGTACAGATTGTTGCAACATCGGCCGAGATATACTGCATTGTGTCATATATGCCCATCCCTGCATGAACCACACCACCGGGGGTGTTGAGATAGATCTGTATGTCCTTGCCCGGATCTGACGAATCAAGATAGAGCAACTGCGCCTGTATGATGTTGGCTACATAGTCATCGACCGGAAGACCGAGGAAGATGATACGGTCCATCATAAGACGCGAAAAGACGTCCATCGAGGCCACATTCAACTGACGTTCCTCGATTATAGTGGGAGAGATGTATCCGTTGCTTGCCGAGATATAGCGGTGCATTGTAAGACTGCTGATACCGAAACGGTCAGCAGCATATTTTTTAAAATCCTTGCTATCTGACATAATTGTTTATGTTGGTGAATTTCAAATATACGTATTTATGGCCTTACAGGTTTCACTTCTCGGCGAACAGATTGTTGAATTCCTCAGGGGTGACCTGCTTTTCATCAACCTTGACAAGGTCAATGATCAGGCCCAGTACCCTGGTGTCAAGTACCTTTTCAGCAATCCGGCGGGCATCATCCTCCTTTTTGAGCATATCCCTGGCAAATGACGTAACCTGCTCATCAGTAGCATAGTACAGGCCGTACTGCGAGAACTGTGCACGGGTAAAATCCTTCGCCTCTGCGAGGATTTCCTCATCGGTGATCTTCACATCATTCTCTTTTGCCACCCTGTTCTTGATGAGCTGCCAGCGGAGATCATCACGGAAATGGCTCCAGTCTTTTTCGATATCCTCTGCAGTGGTCTTTTCATTAACCTTCAGAAGCCATCTCTTCAGGAACTCCTCAGGCAGATCGAACTCCGTCTTCTCCAGCGCCAGCTTGCGGGCATCAGTATGAAGCCTGTATTCTGATTCACGACCAAAGAAACCTCTGATCTCTTCCCTGACCTTTGCCTCAAACTCTTCGACTGAACTGACAGAACCCTCACCGTAAACCTTGTCCCACAGTTCCTGGTTGTTTTCGGCCGGGGCAAAGCGAGACACTTCCCGTACGGTGATTGTATATGTACCGTTGAGATCCTTAACCTCCTCCTTCTGCTTCTTCAGCAGACCGGCTATCTCATAATCGTTCGGGAAGGCGGTGCGAATGTCAAAGCTGACTGTGTCGCCGGCAGTTTTTCCCAGGAACTCCTTCTTAATCTCTTCATCCTTTACCAGATCAACGGAAAGGGTGGCATCCTCATTTATTAATGTGCCGTCTGCCGAGGTGATGGTGCCTTTGAGCAGATCCTTCTCCTGTGACACGTCAGAGATGACGAATTCGCCGAACCTGCGTGCGTAGTTGTCGACATAATCTGTAACCATCTTCGTATCAGGCTCTATCTGGTAACGGGTGAGCTTCTGCTTTTTGCTGAGGTTGAAGCCGAACTCCGGAGCAAGTCCGAGTTCGAAGGTGAAGCTGAACTCTTCCGACTTGTCGGGCTCGAATGAGTGGCTGTCGTGCTTCGGAATCGGATCACCAAGAATATCAAGGTTCTCAGTCTTGATATAGTCTGACAGGCTGTCCGAGACGATTTTATTAATCTCGTCGACAAGAACCGTGGTTCCGTAGAGCTTTTTTACCATCTGAAAGGGAACATGACCGGGGCGGAATCCCTTGATGCTGGCTGTCCGCCTGTATTCCCTGAGTTTTTTTTCTACCTTCTCTTCGTAGTCGGCTTTAACGATATCAATCCTGACTGTTGCGTTCAGTGCGTCAATGTTCTCTCTGGTGACATTCATATTATAATTGTTTACTGTCGGTTTAAAAAACCGCCTTGACCTCCGTGCGTTGCCGGAGTGTCAGTGCGGTTCAGTTACCTGGTGCGGATGAAGGGACTCGAACCCCCACGCCCTGAGGCACAAGATCCTAAGTCTTGCTCGGCTACCAATTACGACACATCCGCAAAAAGTGGTGCAAAATTAGTAAAAAATACGAACCGGCCAAAGTGACACGGTGAATTTACCGCCTGAGTTCGAAGTTCTTACCGAGATAGACATCTCTTACCTGCTCATCGTCAGCAAGCTGTGAGGCAGTTCCCTGCTTGAGTATCTTTCCCTCGAAGAGGAGATAGGCCCTGTCGGTAATAGTGAGGGTCTCGTGTACGTTATGGTCGGTAATGAGGATGCCTATGTTCTTGTCTTTCAGGTGTGAAACGATCATCTGAATATCTTCTACGGCGATTGGATCCACCCCTGCGAAGGGCTCATCAAGCAGGATGAAGGCGGGTTTCAGGGCAAGGGCGCGTGCTATTTCTGTACGGCGCCGCTCGCCGCCGGAGAGCTGTATGCCAAGGCTCTTGCGTATGCGCGCCAGACCGAACTCCTCGAGGAGCGACTCCAGGCGCTCTTTCCTCTCTGTCTTTGTCATGTCAGAGAGCTCCATGACTGCCATCAGGTTGTCCTCAACGCTGAGCTTGCGGAATACAGATGCCTCCTGTGCCAGGTAACCGATTCCAAGTCGCGACCTGCGGTACATCGGGTAGTCTGTTATCTCGGTACTGTCAAGCCAGATATGTCCGCCGTTGGGGCGTATCAGCCCTACTATCATGTAAAAGGTGGTGGTCTTGCCGGCACCGTTGGGTCCGAGGAGGCCCACTATCTCGCCCTGCTCCACCTCCACGGAGACCTCATTGACAACTGTCCGGGTCTTGTACCTTTTGACAAGGTCTGATGTATGGAGTTTCATAGTCTTGATCTTTTGAGCCGGTTACCTGTTGTCTGCTGCTGCCGCTGCCTCAGCCTCATCGATCTCAGCTCTTTTCCTGATAACCCGGGCAGCGATAAAGATACTCACTTCGTACAGCAGTACAAGCGGAATTGAAACAAGTATCAGGCTGAAGATATCAGGCGGTGTGATCACGGCAGCCAGCACCAGGACCAGCACGATGGCGTGCCTGCGGTACTTCCGCATGAACTCCGGGGTGATGACGCCAATCCTGGCAAGGAAGAATACCACAATGGGCAGCTCAAAAGTTATCCCCGCCGAGAGCGCTACCGAAGTCACGGAACCGATGTACGAACTGATGTTTATCTGGTTTGTAACAATGTCACTCACCCTGTAGGAACCCAGGAAGTTGATAGAGAGCGGCGTGATGATGAAGAACCCGAAAGCCACCCCGGTCAGGAACAGCAATGAAGCCATTGAGACCGCACCACGGGCATACTTGCGCTCCTTTTCGTAAAGTGCGGGCCGGAAAAACGACCAGAACTCCCAGAAAACATAAGGGAAAGCCAGTATCAGGCCGGCAACCAGGGAGATGTTGATGTGGGTGGTGAACTGCCCCGACATCTTGATGCTTATCAGCTCAACAGGATCCTGGTTTATGCACAATGCCGGGACATTGACAAGATCGGCAAGGCGGCAGAGAAGCCTGTTCGTGATGAAATCAGGGTTATTTGGAGCAAGGATAATCTCGTCAAAGATTATATTCTTGAAGACGAAAGCCAGTATCGCTCCCACGACAACTGCAACCAGGGCCCTGATAATATGCCATCGCAACTCCTCCAGGTGCTGGAGAAACGTCATCTCACCTTCCTCACTGCTTCTTTTCGCTTTGCTTCTGAGGGCCATGCCTGCTTTTGCTTTGAAGGGTGTAAACTTACATAAAATCACCCGAATTTGAATCGCCCTGCGAAAATCTGATACCGGATTATAATTATCCGGGGGGTGATAAAAAGATTTGATATGTATTTTAATTTAAGTTAAATTTGAAATAAGGGTAATAGGTTGAACAAAGATCGCGTAACTTGTTATTGATATTGTAACAATACTAAAATTGGGGGAGAGAAATTATCATCATGTATACTGATGCTTCCATACACGACTACCTGAAGAGGTATTTCGGTTTTGACACATTCAAGGGCAACCAGGGACCAATCATAAGAAGCGTTCTTGAAGGGAATGACACATTCGTGCTGATGCCCACCGGAGGAGGCAAGTCGCTCTGCTATCAGCTCCCTGCCGTAATGATGAAGGGTACGGCTGTTGTAATCTCTCCGCTGATAGCGCTGATGAAGAACCAGGTTGACGCGATGCGCAACTTCAACACCACTGACGACGTGGCCCATTTTCTCAACTCCTCGCTGACCAAAACAGCAATTACCAAGGTCAGACAGGATGTGATGCAGGGCAACACCAAGCTTCTGTATGTGGCTCCGGAGTCGCTCACCAAGGAGGAGAATATCGAATTTCTCAAGAGCATAACGGTTTCGTTCTACGCAGTGGACGAGGCACACTGTATCTCGGAGTGGGGGCATGACTTCAGGCCGGAGTACCGCAGGATAAGACCCATAATCGACACGATTGCACGGGCGCCAATCATTGCACTGACAGCCACCGCAACGCCGAAGGTGCAGCATGATATCCTGAAGAACCTCGGGATTTCTGATGCCGAGGTGTTCAAATCGTCATTCAACAGGCCCAACCTGTACTATGAGGTAAAGGCCAAGCAGGATGCCGCCCGTGAGATCATCAAGTACATAAAGAACAATGCGGGCAAATCCGGTATAATATACTGCCTCAGCCGCAAGAAGGTGGAGGAACTGGCCGAGACGCTGAAAGTCAATGGTATCAAGGCGCTGGCCTATCATGCCGGGATGGACTCTCAGACCCGGACATCCAACCAGGACAAGTTCCTGATGGAGGATACGGAAGTGATTGTGGCTACAATTGCCTTCGGGATGGGTATTGACAAGCCCGATGTGCGCTATGTGATCCATTATGACATGCCGAAGAGCCTGGAGGGATACTACCAGGAGACAGGGCGCGCCGGGCGTGACGGGGGAGAGGGCAGATGCATCGCCTACTACAGCTATGATGACATCGTCAAGCTTGAAAAATTTATGCAGGGAAAGCCGATTGCAGAACAGGAGATCGGCAAACAGCTGCTGCTCGAGACTGTTTCATATGCCGAGTCGTCAACCTGCAGACGCAGGATACTGCTTCATTACTTCGGTGAGGAATACAAGCAGGAAAACTGCGAAGCATGTGACAACTGCCTGCATCCCAAGACCCAGTTCGAGGGGCAGGACTATGTTGTGAACATGCTTGAGACGGTGCTTGCGGTCAAGGAGAAACATAAGGCAGACCATATTGCCAAGATTCTTGCCGGAACATTGAATTCAGCAATCAAATCCTACAAGCACCATAAGCTCGAGACCTTCGGTATAGACGAGGAGAAGGATGAGCGGTTCTGGAATATGGTGATCCGGCAGGCATTGATCAACAAGCTGCTTAACAAGGATATTGAGAATTACGGGCTGCTCGGGCTGACGCCAAAGGGGCATGAATTCCTTGACAATCCGGTGAGCTTCATGCTCAATGAGGATCATGACTATACTGATTCCGAGGATGATGAGGCCTCTTTCGGAGCGCGTACGGCTGCAGCCGATGAGGAGCTGCTGAGCATACTGAAGGACCTCCGGAAGAAGATCTCGAAGCAGGCGGGTCAGCCTCCCTACAATATCTTCCAGGATCCGTCGCTGGAGGAGATGGCCATACAGTACCCGATCACGATGGAGGAGTTGCAGAACATCACCGGGATAGGTGCCGGCAAGGCGCAGCGTTACGGCTCCGAGGTAATTGAAGTGATCAAGAACTATGTGGCCGACAAGGAGATCATCAGGCCCCAGGATATGGTTGTCAAGTCGGTGGTTAACAAGTCGGGGCTGAAGGTTTACATTATTCAGAGCATTGACCGCAAGATGCCGCTCGAGGACATTGCCGATGCCAAGGGCATTGAGTACGACGAGCTGTTGTCAGAGATAGAGGCAATTGTGAGCAGCGGCACCAAGCTGAACATTGATTACTATATCAATACGGTTATTGATGAGGACCGTCAGCAGGATATTTACTCGTTCTTCATGGAGGAGGCTGAGACCGGCACTTTGGATGAGGCAGTGAATGAGCTTGCCGGTGAGTTTGAGGAGGAAGAGATCAGGCTGGTGCGCATCCAGGTGCTGGCGGAGGGAAACTGAAGGATTTGCGAATTGCGAATTGCGATTTTCGATTTAGTTGTAAAGGATTGTAACCTCTATACGGCATCCTGACTTATCTCCTTACCTTTTGAACTTCCGCGATGGAGGAAAGAGACTCATCATCCACACCGCAATAAAATAGAAAGGATAAACCAGCTCTGATACAATGTAATGCATCACCCTCATGCGGTTTCCTCTCTTTTTCATCTCCCGGGCAATCAGCAGGTAATCCGGTACCGCCTTTATCCCGTACATGGCGGCCACCACCGGCAGGTATGCAACCGAAAAACATGCAGCCATCGCTGCGGCGGTGAGGGCGGCGTTGCACGCCGCCGTGGCTGTGGCGAGGGCGATGACGGAGGTGCCTCTGAGATGCAGCGCCTTGGATGCCCAGCGAGCGCGCTGACGCAACAGCGCCACAGCCGTGACCGCTCCCGCGGTCTTCACCGCCGCCGCGCTACGGCCGTCATGGGTGGCGGCCCCGCCGCCACGCATGACGGCCTCCAGCAGAAACATGTCATCACCCGATGGCAGATCCTCACGTAACTCACCTGCATGACGGAGATAAACATCCCGGCGGAATGACATATTTGCTGCATTGCACATAACCGGGTGCCCCGCCAGAGCAGCAGCCTCCGTTATGGCCTGCAATGCCGAAAACTCAAAGGCCCCGAACTGCGACCAGAATCCACCTGCCGGCTTCTGGAACACGGATGCCAGTACCATGTCAGCATCAACGGCTCTGTCAGTTAATGGCAGCTGATAATCGCCTGCAGGAGCATTTTCAGGAGGAGAACCTTTATAGCCTGCATCACTTACAGAGAGCCTGGCCCGGTACCATGAGGCGTGTGACCGTACCCATCCGCTACCGACAATGCAGTCAGCATCGGTAGTGACGATAATCTCCCCGGCAGCCTTCTCAATACCGTACCGTATGGCCCTTTTCTTGCCTGAAAACGGGTTGTAGATGAGCCTCATTCGAGGACCGGACTTATTACTGAGGCTGCTGATAAATTCACTCACTGCTATTGGTGTCCGGTCAGTTGAGTTGTCATTGACAATTATAATCTCAAGAAGATTATCCGGGTAATCCTGTATCACAAGGCTCCCGAGCAGTTTGGTAATCTGATTCTCTTCGTTCCGTGCTGCCACAATAACACTCACCCTTGCAGGAGAGGTAACGTCAGGAACAACTGCCTCCTCGCGGCGAATAAGGATCAGCCACAGGATTATAAGCCCGGCTGAGTAAATAAGTACAGGTAATGTCAGCCACCACATATTTTAAGGTCTCAGGGTCTGAAGGTCTCAGGGTCTGAAAGTCAATCAAACCATCCACTCGAATGTACGGTAGTGACTTCCGTTCATTCCCATCGCCTCGTATGTTTTCTGGGCCCGGACATTTTCCGACTCCACATATAGCCTGAGTCCTGCTATTCCCTTATCCATGCCCTCCTTTTTAACATGTTCGTACATCAGCCGGAATATCCCCATACGGCGGTAATCAGGGATCACATAAACCGACTGGAACCACCATATGTTTGCGTTTCGCCAGTCGCTCCACTCAAAGGTGATCATCAGTGAGGCCACAACCCTTCCCAACTCTTCGGCCACATAGTACTGTCCCTTGTTCGGGTCATGGAATACGGCCATGACCCCGCGCGAGATGAGGTCTGATTTCAGTTCCATACCCTCGGTTTCCATGGCCATGGCCTGCTGAAAGGAGATGATTGCCGGGGCGTCATCGGGGGTTGCGGTGCGGATTGTAATCATGATGAAATAGATTGATTTATGATGTTCTTTTACAATTCTTGATGGCTTACAGCCATCGTCCACATTATGATCAATTTGCAAATCGCAACTCGCAACTCGCAAATCCTCAATACTCGTCCCACGCCTTGATTTCCATCTCACTCTCGGGCACGCTGCAGAAGGCGTTGATGAATGCCGAGGCCAGCCTTGCATTGGTGATCAGCGGAATATTGTAATCCACAGCACTGCGCCTGATCTGGTAGTCGTTGCTCAGCTCCGTCGCTGACAAATCCTTCGGTATATTTATGACCAGATCTACCACCCGCTGCCTGATTAGTTCCACGGTATTCGGCGATGCCTGTTCATCAGGCCAGTATGCCACCTTCGCCGCCACCCCCGCGTTGGAGAGGAACTGCTGCGTGCCGCGTGTAGCATAGATCGTGTAACCGCGTCGTTCCAGCAGCCTTACTGCCTCCAGCAGGTCAGCTTTCGACTTGGCAGGTCCGGAGGAGATAAGCACTGCCTTCACCGGCATACGATAACCCACAGAGTACATCGCCTTGAGCAACGCTTCATGGAAACTGTCGCCGATGCATCCCACTTCACCCGTCGATGCCATATCCACACCCAGCACCGGGTCGGCCTTGGCCAGTCGTGAGAAGCTGAACTGCGAGGCCTTGACCCCAACGTAATCGAGATCAAAGACGGACTTGTGAGGTTTCTCCCACTGCGCGCCGATCATGACCCTTGTAGCCAGCTCTATGAGGTTGGTTTTGAGTACCTTGGAAACAAACGGCATGCTCCGGCTGGCACGCAGGTTACATTCGATGACCTTTATGTCGTTGTCGCGTGCCAGGAACTGAATGTTAAAGGGTCCTGAGATATTAAGCTCGCGGGCAATTTCACGCGAGATGCGCTTGATACGGCGTACCGTCTCAAAATATAATTTCTGGGGCGGGAAAACAATTGTAGCATCGCCCGAGTGCACCCCGGCATACTCCACGTGCTCGCTGATGGCATAGGCCACGATCTCGCCGGAGGCGGCTACGGCATCAATCTCAATCTCCTTGGCATATTCGATGAACTCTGACACCACCACAGGGTGTTCCTTTGAGACACTGGCTGCAAGCTCCAGGAAATGCACCAGCTCGGAACTGTTGGAGACCACGTTCATCGCAGCTCCGGAGAGAACATAAGAGGGACGTATCAGCACCGGGAAACCTATGTCCTCAATGAAGCTGTTGATCTCTTCGAAGCTCCGCAGCTCCCTCCATCTCGGCTGATCAATATCCAGCATATCGCACATCGAGGAGAACTTGTGCCGGTCCTCGGCCCTGTCAATCGACTCCGGCGGTGTACCGAGTATAGGCACTCCCTGCCTGTGGAGCCGCATTGCCAGGTTATTGGGTATCTGTCCGCCCATTGCCAGGATGACCCCGCGCGGCGTCTCAAGGTCAATAATATCCATCACCCTTTCAAAAGACAGCTCGTCGAAATAGAGCCTGTCGCACATGTCATAATCGGTACTGACGGTCTCGGGATTATAGTTTATCATGACGCCGCGCAGACCATCACGCCTTATTGTGTTGATTGCATTGACCGAGCACCAGTCAAACTCCACGCTGGAACCGATACGGTAGGCACCGGAACCCAGCACTATCACCGAGCGCTTGTCATTTTCATACCAGATGTCATGCTCCATCCCGCTGTATGTGAGATAGAGGTAGTTGGTGACGGCAGGATACTCTGCCGCCAGGGTGTCAATCTGTTTAACATACGGCACAATACCCCGGCTCTTGCGGTGTCGCCGTACGGTGAGCATCGCCTCATTGATTGCGCGGTTGTCAGGCTTGAGTATATGCCTTGCTAACTGGAAGTCGCTGAATCCATTGATCTTGGCGTGAAGCAGTTCCCTGTCGGGAAGGCTCTCCAGCGATTCATAGCCCTCGAGCTCCTTTTTGATGTTGCTGATGTTCTGGAGCTTGTACAGGAACCAGCGGTCAATTTTTGTCAGTTCCCATATCCGGTCCACATCAAATCCGTTCTCCAGTGCTTCGGCAATTGAGAAGATGCGCATGTCAGTCGGTTGTGACAGCTCCTTTTCGATATCGCTGAAGCTCAGGTTCCGGTTGCTTACGAAACCGTGCATTCCCAGCCCGATCATCCTGAGGCCCTTTTGTATGGCCTCCTCGAAGGTCCGGCCGATGGCCATGATCTCGCCCACGCTCTTCATGCTGCTGCCTATTTCGTGGGCAACACCCTGGAACTTATTGAGATCCCACCGGGGGATCTTGCAGACGATATAGTCGAGTGCCGGTTCGAAGCAGGCAGTTGTTGTTTTTGTGACTGAATTTTTCAGCTGATGGAGGCCATAGCCCAGTGCCAGCTTTGCCGCCACGAAGGCGAGCGGGTAGCCTGTTGCCTTCGATGCCAGTGCGCTGGAGCGCGAGAGGCGCGCGTTGACTTCTATGACGCGGTAGTCTTCTGAGTTGGGGTCGAGGGCGTACTGGACGTTGCACTCGCCGATAATGCCCACATGGCGGATGATCCTGATTGAAAGTTCCCTCAGCTTGTGATATTCGCTGTTGGTAAGCGTCTGCGACGGAGCCACCACGATGCTCTCTCCCGTGTGAATCCCCAGCGGATCGAAGTTCTCCATGTTGCAGACAGTGATGCAGTTGTCGAACCGGTCACGAACCACTTCATACTCAACTTCTTTCCATCCCTTGAGCGACTCCTCGACGAGGATCTGATCGGAATATGAGAAAGCGCGGGCCGCAAGGGCTTTCAGCTCTTCGCTGTCCGAACAGAATCCACTGCCCTGTCCGCCGAGAGTGTATGCTGCCCTGAT
>JAVEZX010000020.1:0-31716 GCA_034002785.1 Bacteroidales bacterium | reverse complement strand
CACCCTCTCAGGACCCCTAAACATCAAAGCCTTGGTAAGCCGTTACCTTACCAACTAGCTAATGTTACGCATGCCCATCCCGTACCGCCGGAACTTTAAATATCAAAAGATGCCTTCCAATATTTCTATGGGATATTAGTCCGAATTTCTCCGGGTTATCCCCCTGTACAGGGTAGGTTACATACGCGTTACTCACCCGTCTGCCGGTCGCCACCAGGTATTGCTACCCGTGCTGCCCCTCGACTTGCATGTGTTAAGCCTCCCGCTAGCGTTCATCCTGAGCCAGGATCAAACTCTTCATTGTAATATTTCATTTCTTAAATATCCATCGAAGATCAATCCGGTCTCTTCAAAAACTCAATCGAAATCGCTAGGTTTTTGGCGAGATCTCTCTCGCCTGTGTGCTACTACTTCATCAATAATTCAAAGAACTTTTTCCCACCCTTTTTTTTGAAGGCAAGGGACGACAAAGATACTGTACTCATTCTTCTCTACCAAACTTTTTTCAAAGTTTTTTCCAACTTTTTTCTGACCATCTCTGATCATCCTTACAAGCCAGTCTTGTCAAATCACTCTTTCAGGGAACGTGCTTTTCTTCAAAAGCGGGTGCAAAGATATGGAGCTTTTTCAATAAAACAAATTATCACATACTTTTTTTGATCTTTTTTTGCATTTTTTTTCTCGAATACCCTTCCAAAACGCGTCTTATACCATATATATTATAAGCCTGCATTTTTACCTCTCCAACTATACCCGAAAATTCTTCAATCCGACTTGAAAATAACCCGCCGTAACAGGGATCAATATCCCCCGTCCTGCTCCACCACCGATAAGAATTAATTGATTCCCCCTCCCATTCCGGCTCCGGGAAAACCGATCCTCCTTACCGTAATCCCCAATTTTGCCATGATAAATCCATTCCCATAAAAAGGTCAAATGCCAAAAAAGAGGCATCAAATAATTAAAAAATGTCTTTGGATTGAAATATTTCTTAATTTTGGAATGGGCGGTCCCCTACCTCGCCGACCCTTTCTGGGTCCATATTTTGACGAATGTATATTTGACTAACATATGAATGGGGACCGCCTTTTTTCATTCACAGGTACCTATTATAACTGCAAACCTCCATTTTTGTTGCATTTTTTTCCCCCCTTCCCGGAGATTTTATTTGCATACGCCGATATCCCTTAATATGCCGTTTATGCTCAATAGCCTTATAACATGAATCTTACATCAATCAAACCTTCCGGCAGTTTAAATTCACTGTAATAAGGCAGGACCAGCTCCGGATTCAATAAGATGAACAACTGTCCGACCGGCTTGTTGTATTCTTATTGTTCAAACCTTAAATCCACCGTCATGAAAAAAGTACTTCTTTTCATTGGTGCAGTTGTAATTGCATCTGCTAATCTACAAGCACAGGAATCATCTTTCCTCAAAGGCGACAAAGTCCTTAACCTGGGACTGGGACTGGGATCAACCCTCTACTCCGGCAGCTTCTATTCAAGCCAGATACCTCCGGTATCAGCTTCCCTGGAGATTGGTATTGTGGACGGACTCATTGAAAAAGGCGTGATAGGAGTCGGCCCATACGTGGGATATTCATCCTTTAAGTATGAATATATGGGATGGGGTTGGAAGTACTCCAACATAATTGTGGGCGCAAGGGGCAGCTTTCACTATCCACTGGTTGACAAACTGGATACTTATGCGGGCATCCTCCTGGGATACAACATAGTCACGTCAAAAGAGATAGGTGATCCTACCGGCCTGGATGACAACTATGGTTCCGGAGGCCTTGCCTGGTCAGGCTATATAGGAGGACGATACTACTTTTCCGATGCTTTTGCCGCAATGCTTGAACTTGGCTACGGAATCGCCTACCTGAATATCGGCGTCGCCCTCAAATTCTGATATTAATCTGGTACGAACAGACCCAGACAGTTGCATCTGTGAGACCTGAAGAGGGCAATATTATTTGCCGGCTAATGACCTAGAAGGAAGTTAAGGATATCCTTTCATAATTTGAGTAGTCATTCGCTACATGAAAGGAATAAATTATGCCGGAACTCTACCTGCCCTTATTTCCCTTGATTCTCGCTTCAAATGCCGCCTGTATTAAGGGGTCTGAACCGGGAGCGCCCTTAGCTCCGTAAACGGTAGTGGCATCAGTAATGGTTATTTGATTATGCTTATCCGGAATAAGGGGGTAGATGCCGGAAACAAGGACCAGGTCTCCAAGCACGATTCCAAAGCAGACAGAACTCCTTTCAGTTATAACAGCCACTGTCACTCTCCCCATGGACAGTGTGCCGTGTTCTACAAAATCCTCCATCTCAGCTCCGTTCCAGAAGAACGAAAAGAGTGCCGGGATATCAAATGTTGCTCCATTCCTGAAGGCATAGGTGACTCCGGAAACCTGCAACTCTTTGCTGGTATACGATGATTCCCTGTCCCCTTTTGCCTGAAGTGATACTGTATGGCTTCCGGGTGTTGCAAACGCATATACCGGATCACTCTTTACAGATGTGTGCCCATCCCCAAAATCCCAGGCAAAACTGTTGGCGTATTTCGACAGGTTATTGAACTGGATATCCTCTCCGACTTTCAGCGGAACCGGATATGAAAAATCAGCAACAGGATTCCTTGAACAGGAGGCAGCCAGCAAAAGAACAAGAAATGACAGAAAGGTTAATTTTCTCATAATGATCAGTATTGACTTTAACAAAACAGACTATGAAAATATTAAACTTATAAATGAAAAATCAAATGCTTTATGAGACCCGGCAGATTAACCCGTAAAAAAAAGAGCCCTCATTGCTGAAGACTCTTCGTGGAGATTAAGGGAGTCGAACCCTTGACCCTCCCGATCCGCCAGCCGGCGGATACGGGATGCTCTGACCATCTCATGCTGCACAAAAAAAAGAGCCCTCATTGCTGAAGACTCTTCGTGGAGATTAAGGGAGTCGAACCCTTGACCCCCTGCGTGCAAGGCAGGTGCTCTGGCCAACTGAGCTAAATCCCCAATTGTATTGTCGATTGACGATTTGCGTTTGTCGAATTAATTCGGAATTCGTAAATCGCAAATCTCAAATCCTGTAGTCCCACCCAGAGTTGAACTGGGGACCTCTACATTATCAGTGTAGCGCTCTAACCAACTGAGCTATGGGACTGATAAGCGCACACTATAAAGAACGCCCCGTGATTACTGATCATTTGGGGTGACAAAAGTAACGCTTCATCTCAAACATCCAAAATTTTTTTGAAAATATTTTTAAGATGCCTGTCAGAATCTATATCCCGGTTCCTTCTGCCCGCCACAAAATCGGACCGTCACACCATGTTGTAATCCAAATCACGGGCCCAAGAAAGAAAAATGGTTAAATTCGCACTCTGAGCGGATCCATATGTCGAATCTTGTCATAGTACCTACATACAACGAGAGGGAAAACATTACTGACCTCGTTAAGGCAGTCACTGCTCTGCGGGTACCATTTGACATACTGATAATTGACGACAACTCACCTGACGGCACAGCCTCACTGGTAAAAGAGATGATTCCCTCACACCCCAACCTCCATCTACTGGAGAGACCGGGTAAAATGGGTCTCGGACGCGCCTATATCGCAGGATTCGAATGGGCATTGCAGCGCGACTACAAATACATCTGCGAGATGGACGCCGATTTCTCCCATAACCCCGAGGACCTCTTAAGGCTATGGGATGCATGCGAGAACGGCGGCGCCGACCTGGCAATCGGATCAAGGTACATCTCTGGCGTCAATGTTGTGAACTGGCCGATGGGCCGGGTACTCATGTCATACATCGCATCGATGTACGTAAGGCGTGTCACCGGCATGAAGATCATGGACACCACGGCAGGCTTCAAATGCTACCGCCGCGAGGTTCTCCTTAATATCAACCCGGGCCACATCAGGCTTATCGGCTACGGGTTCCAGATAGAGATGAAGTTCACGGCCTGGCAACTGGGATACAAAATAGTTGAAGTTCCGATCATCTTCACAGACCGTAAGGCAGGCACATCGAAAATGTCGGGAAGCATCTTCGGCGAGGCAATGTGGGGAGTGCTCCGAATGAAAATTGTCAGTATCTTCAGGAAGCCGCGCAGAACAGCTGCCTGACAGAAAAATTATGCCGGAAGAAACAGATAACAAAATAGTTATCCGCAACTCACTGCTCATAAGCGAAGGGAGCAGAAGGGAGGCGGACGTGGTTATTACAGGTGACCGGATCACCGGGATATACCCTCCCGGAAAAGCCCCGGAAGAGTACCCCTCGTCAGCCATAATCATCGAAGCAGCAGGCCTCTGGCTCCTCCCGGGTGTCATTGACGACCATGTCCATTTCCGTGAGCCCGGCCTGACACACAAGGCAGACATGGCAAGCGAGAGCGCCGCAGCTGCCGCCGGCGGGGTGACATCATTCATGGAGATGCCCAACACAGTGCCTCAAACTGTTTCAATCAAAGAGTGGGAGAATAAAAACAGCCTCGCCGCAGAGCGATCAGTCATCAACTACTCATTTTATATCGGGGCCACAGACAGCAACATCGAAGAGCTGCGCAGGGCGAACCCCGCACTGGTACCCGCCTTCAAGCTTTTCCTCGGAGCATCCACAGGCAATATGCTTGTCAGCGACAGCGAAGCGCTCGAGGCTATCTTCCAGCCCGGGAAGATTCCCGTTGCCTGCCACTGTGAGGATGAAAAGATCATCAGGGCGAACAGCGCTGCCTACCGCGAGGAGTACGGCGATTCCATAAGTCCCTCCTACCATCCCCTTATAAGAAGTCGCGAGGCATGCCTCTCCTCATCCATGGCAGCAGTAAGCCTTGCACGGCGCACCGGTGCGAAGCTGCACCTCCTTCACCTGTCAACCGCCGAGGAGACTGAACTACTGACTGCCGGAGATGACCCTGCAGCGAAACAGATCATCGGCGAAGCATGCGTTCACCACCTCTGGTTTGATGACCGTGCATACGCTGAGAAAGGCAACCTTGTAAAATGGAACCCGCCGATACGCAGCCAGTCTGACAGGGAGGCCCTCGTAAAGGCAGTGCGGGAGGGGCGTATTGACATCATTGCCACTGACCATGCCCCTCACACCCTGGAGGAGAAGAGCGCTCCCTACTTCAGCGCACCCTCAGGCGGGCCAACCATACAGCACTCGCTGGTGATGATGCTCGAGCTGTGTCACAGGGGAGAACTGACACCGGAACTGGTTGTAAGCAGGATGTGCCACAACCCTGCCATCATCTTCGGCATACCCGACCGCGGTTTTATCCGTGAAGGATACAAGGCCGACCTGGTTCTTGTCGATCCAGCCTCCCCTCAGACGGTCAGCCGGGATAACATACTCTACAAATGCGGCTGGTCACCCCTCGAGGGGACCACGTTCCGCAGCAGCGTGGTAACGACAATAGTCAACGGTATAACCGTGTTTGAAGAGGGTCGCCTGACAGGCCGGCGGGCACCGGAGATGCTCCATTTTAACCGATAGATGAAGATAAATGTAATAAATAGCGTATTGCTCATGTTCCTGGTTGCACTGCTTGCCTCCTGCGGTGAGCGGGGCGGTGAAAAGAAGGCATCGCAACAGGAGAACGGTATTGAGAACAGTTCAGGCGCCCAGTACACCGGTGACGCCGGGCTTCCTGCAGGTGTTCAGCAGAGCGAAGGCGACAACCCGGAACCCGCAGCGGCAGCCCCCGAAGGCGCAGTCGTTATAGCCACGGACATAGTAACCGAAGTGATCATCCGCCCGGATCCGGAAGGTGATCCGTGGGATGCCGAAAAAGTGGCAGGCTACCGAGGTGACCCGTTGGTGGAATCAATATTCAGCAGAATTTACAAAGGAACACTGACAGTCTTTGACTATCACACCGGCGAACCGCTCACCCCGGCCGAAGTGAAAAAAATTGAGGGTGAATTTGAAAATGACCGCAGTAAGATCGGCAAACTCTCATTTACCGAGGACTGGTATTATTACCCTGCTGAGAACAGGATTGAGAAAAAGTCAAAGTCGGTCACCTTCGGCTATGAGCTGTACAACAATCTGGGAAAGGTGTATGCTTACAGGGCAGCCTTCAGAGCCGACCTTCAGCAACAATAGCTGCACTATCTCACTACCATCCTGACAGTGTTGCGGGTCCTCTGCGTGAGGAATACCTCCTTCGTTCCGGCCACCATCATGGCTGCCTCATCAGTACAGTGCCGTACCGTCAGCATCTCGACCCCGTCATTGTAGAGGATCGAATAATCCTGCTTCATCGCTTCCATTGCCTCACTGATTTTTGGCTCTTCATGATCAACACAGATATTGATGCTGACAGCACCGGTCTGCACCAGGTTAACCTTTAACCCGTTCTGTACTATAAGCGAAAAAAGCCGGGAGAGGTTTTCCCCCATGACAAAAGTGAGATCCCTGGGTATGAGGGAGATCAGTATCTGCCCCTCTTTTTTTACATATACCGGACACATACCGGTGTGTGGGGCATCATCTGAAATGACAGTACCGGCACCATGCTTATCAGTGAAAGACTTCACAAGCATTGGTATCTTCTTGTTATGCAACGGCTTGATTGTCTTGGGGTGTATGATCTTAGCTCCTGAGTAGGTCATCTCGGCAGCCTCCAGGTAGGAAACATGAGGAAGAATGACCGCTGATGCCATCCAGTCAGGATCAGCATTCATAATGCCCGGCACGTCCTTCCATACCACAACATCCCTGGCTTCAAGGATATTGGCAAATATGGCAGCTGAATAGTCTGACCCTTCCCTCCCAAGGGTCGTGGCTACTCCCTCTGCCGTGGCACCGATGAAGCCCTGGGTGACATATAGATCAGCGTCGTTGAAGGTAATGGAATCCGATACTGCATTATGTGATTCATCCCAGAGAACTCCGGCATCCCGATGCCTTTTATCTGTGATAATCAGTCCCTTTGCATCAATCCAGGCCGACTTCAAACCACGTGAACGCAGGTAAGCCTCCACGATAATTGTTGACCATATCTCCCCATTGGAAACAATCATGTCGTAGTCATGATCAAAATCTTCCGGTTCCTGTTGTTGCAAGAAGATCCCGAATTCCCTGAACAGGCTCTTTACCTTTGGAATTTCATGGGAGCCTGCAACAAAAAGCTGTTCTGCGATGCGGATATGGTAGTCTGATATTTTACCCAGCATGGATTGACTGACCGGGTCCCTGTTCCGCCAGGCAAGGTGAAGTTGTTCCAGGGCATTGGTTGTCTTGCCGAAGGCAGAGACAACAACTACGAGTCGGTCATCTTCTTCTGATACGATATTGAACAGGTTCATTATACCCTCAGCATCCCTGACAGAAGCTCCGCCGAATTTAAATACTCTCATAAACGGAATTGTTTGCGCAAATTTATAATTTAGCCATAACTAAACAATTATGTCCGTGTCACGGGCACTGATAAAAGTTTTACGGCATGCCAAGCTACGATATCACAAGCCTGAATGACTTCATCATCAGGAAACAGAAGGATTTTCCCTACGCAACAGGGGAACTCTCGAGCCTGCTCCACCATATCGGAACAGCCGCCAAGATGGTCAATGCCAAAATCCGCAAAGCCGGACTGGTGGAGATACTGGGCAGGGCCGGGGCTGAAAACCCGCAGGGCGAAGACCAGCAAAAACTTGACCGGTACGCCGACGAGGTTTTCATCGATGCCCTCAAGTCGTCAGGCCAGTGCGCCGGTGTTGCCTCAGAAGAGAATCAACACGAGGTAGTCTTCACGGGTGAGTTCGCCAGCCGTGGAAAGTATGTCGTATGTATTGATCCCCTGGACGGCTCCTCAAATATCGACTACAACGTATCGGTAGGATCTATCTTTTCCATTTACCGCCGCGTCACCGACCGTGAGTCAGAGGTTACGATTGCGGATTTTCTGCAGGAAGGGAACAAGCAGGTAGCCGCAGGTTATGTCATCTACGGTTCGTCAACCATGCTTGTTTACACTACCGGCAACGGGGTCAACGGTTTCACCCTGGATCCGACAATCGGGGAGTTCTGTCTCTCCCACCCCGGAATGAAGACGCCTGACACAGGACGTATTTACTCAATCAATGAAGGCAACTACGTCAAGTTTCCTGACGGCGTGAAGAAATATATCAAGTACTGCCAGGAGAATGATCCTCCCTCAGGCCGGCCCTATATTTCAAGATACATTGGCTCGCTGGTGTCAGATGTGCACCGCAATATCCTCACGGGAGGAATCTTCCTTTACCCCCCTTCCAGCAGCTATCCGTCAGGGAAACTGCGTCTTATATATGAATGCAACCCGATAGCCTTCCTGATCGAACAGGCCGGCGGGGTGGCCACTGACGGCATACAGAGGATCATGTCACTGACGCCCGGGTCTCTTCACCAGCGGACACCGTTTTACTGCGGATCATCGGAGATGATCAGAAAGCTGGTGGGAATGTGCTGCTGATACCGTCGGCTTTGTTAATTTTGCACCCTCAGACATGACTGATGGCCAGCAACGTATTCAGAGACATTTACAGGAAGCATCCCTCCTTCACCAGGCTTGAAGCCCTGCTGGCAGGCGACAGTAACGATCCGGTGACCATCCATGGCCTGACCGGTTCTTCACGCACTGTGGTGATGGCCGGGGCCCTGTCACAGCAACCGACAACACACGTCGTGCTGCTTCCCGAGAAAGAGGATGCAGCCTATTTTTACAATGACCTCACCTCACTAATGGGAGATGACAACATCTTCTTCTTCCCGGGAACATACAAGAGGTCAGTTATGTATGACCAGACCGAGCCGGCCAATATAATCCTCAGGGCCGAAGTGCTCAACTTCCTCACCTCGGGGCGAAGGAAGTGCATTATTGTCACCTACCCTGAGTCGGTCATGGAGAAGGTTGTCAGCAAGAGCAGCCTGAAGAAGAACACCTTCGTCATCAAAAAGGGGGCGAAACTCTCCATAGAATTCCTCGAGGAGGTGCTCAGGGAGTACAACTTCAAAAGAACCGAATTCGTTTATGAGCCCGGGCAGTATTCTGTGAGGGGAAGCATCACCGACCTCTTTTCCTACTCCGCCGACAAGCCCTACAGGATCGACTTCTTCGGCGAGGAGGTAGATTCCATCCGCTCATTCAGTGCTGATGACCAGCTCTCACTGCAGCTTCACGATGAGATACAGGTGATACCTGACATCCAGGAGCTGGCATTCCATGAGAGCTCGGACAGCTTCATCGATTTCATACCGCCCTCCTCAATCATCTGGAGTGACAACTTCGACTATATAATTGAGAAGACTGACAACATATGGGCGCAGGCCCGCAGCCGCAGCTCAAAGGGTGAGATATCGGACCGGCGTGACATCATAATCACGGGCCGGCACCTGGAAGAGCTCTGTTCGCGACACCGCCGGATCTTTTTTGGCAGGGGCAGGCATGACCCGGAGAGCGTCAACCTTGAATTCAGGACTGAACCGCAGCCCTCATTCAACAAGAACTTCGATCTCCTGACCTCGAGGCTTGTCTCCAACGCGCAGGAGGGCTACCATAACTTCATCATCTCCGAGAGTGAGGTACAGGAACAGCGTCTGAAAGAGATCTTTGCCGAGACCGACCCAAGGGCTGAATACACCCCTCTGCTTCTCAATCTTCACCAGGGCTTCACCGATCATGACCTCCGGATAGCAGTATACACTGACCACCAGATCTTTGACCGCTATCACAAGTTCCGTATCAGGGGCTTCTTCACCCGTCGTGACAGCATGACCGTCAGGGAGCTCACAGATCTTAATCCGGGTGATTACATAGTGCATTCGGACCACGGCGTCGGACGGTTTGGCGGACTGGAGAAGATAGAGGTCAACGGCCGATGGCAGGAGGCAATAAAACTGGTTTTCAAGGACAATGATATCCTCTTTGTGGGTATTCATGCACTGCACCGTATCTCCAAATACAAGGGCAAGGATGATTCTCCGCCGAGGATCAACAAGCTGGGCAGCGGGGCATGGCAGAAAATCAAGCAGTCAACCAAGAAGAAGGTCAAGGATATAGCCCGTGACCTGATCCTTCTGTACGCAAAGCGAAAAGCAGCAGGGGGATTCTCCTTCTCCCCCGACTCCTACATGCAGCGTGAGCTGGAGGCCTCCTTTATCTGGGAGGACACTCCCGACCAGATTGCTAGCACCGTGGCGGTCAAGGATGATATGGAGGCCTCCACCCCTATGGACCGTCTGATCTGCGGCGATGTGGGTTTCGGCAAGACGGAGATTGCAATCAGGGCGGCCTTCAAGGCAGCCACAGACGGTAAACAGACTGCCGTACTGGTGCCGACAACCATCCTGGCGCTTCAGCATTACAAGACCTTCTCCTCACGTCTTGAGAACTTCCCCTGTCGTGTTGATTATATCAGCCGGCACAGGAAACCGGCCGAGCAGAAGAAAATACTCAAACAGCTCGCCAACGGGGAGATCGATATCATCGTCGGGACCCACAAGCTCACCGGTAAAGAGGTGAAGTTCAAGGACCTGGGGCTTCTCGTGATAGATGAAGAGCAGCGCTTCGGCGTAGCCGTGAAAGAGAGACTCAAGACGCTTAAGGCAGGGGTCGACACCCTGACGCTGACCGCAACACCCATTCCGCGGACGCTGCAGTTCTCGCTCATGGGTGCGCGTGACCTCTCCGTCATAAGCACGCCGCCACCGAACAGGATGCCCATCATCACTGAACTGCACGGCTTCAATGAAGATATACTCCGTGAAGGAATTGTTTATGAAGTCAGCCGCAACGGACAGGTCTTCTTCATCAACAACCGGATAGAAAACATCATGGAGGTGAAGGCGACAATCTCCAGGATCTGCCCCGAGGTTAAGATTGCCGTTGTGCACGGACGGATGGAAGGCACGGATATAGAAAATGTGATGTTCGATTTTATCAGGGGCGATTATGATGTGCTGCTCGCTACAACAATCATCGAGTCCGGGCTTGACATTCCCAACGCCAACACCATATTCATCAATGACGCACACAATTTCGGCCTGTCCGAGCTGCACCAGCTGCGTGGCAGGGTGGGCCGGTCAAACCGGAAGGCCTTCTGTTACCTCCTCACGCCACCCATCTCCGTGCTGACAGGGGATGCCCGCAGGAGGCTGAAGGCCATCGAGGAGAACTATGAGCTTGGCAGCGGGTTTAACATCGCCCTGCAGGACCTTGACATACGCGGGGCCGGAAACCTTCTGGGAGGAGAGCAGAGCGGATTCATTGCCGACGTTGGATATGAAACTTATCAGAAGATCCTCAACGAGGCGGTTAAGGAACTCAAGGAGGAGGAATTCAGTGACCTCTTCCCGGAACCTGCAGCGAAGAAAGAACACCCCGAAGAGCTGAAAACTAAGCAGTTCGTGGAGGATGTAACCGTTGAGACCGACCTCGAAATAATGTTTCCTGACGATTATGTCTCCAACATTCCGGAGCGTATCCGGCTCTACAAGGAGCTCAATGAGATAAGGAATGAGGATGGGCTCAGGGCCTACGAATCACATCTGACTGACAGGTTCGGGCCTCCGCCAAAGCCAGCCAGGGCGCTGCTGGAGCTGGTAAGGCTCAAGTGGGCAGCATCAAAGGCAGGAATAGAGAAGGTTATTCTTAAAAATAACATACTGATTGCTAACTTTGTGACGGACCAGTCGTCACAGTTCTACCGCTCACCTCTCTTTGTGTCGGTGATGAACTATGTTAACAGGAGACAGGGTAACATGACTGTCAGGCAGAATAACAACAAGCTCAGCCTCACCGTCAGGGGGATGGCAGATGTGGGTCAGGCAATTGACCTGTTCGCGAAGATACTCGCGTATCACGAATCAACCCAGATACCCAAGGCAGGCTGATGAACCTGATTATTGACATAGGGAACAGTTCGGTCAAGGCGGCGCTTATGCATGGCAGCCGGATCATCAGTCAGACAAGGCTGAAATCTGCCAGTCCCGGTCTTGTTGGAAAATTTATCGGCAGCAGGAGTATTGACAAGGCCATTGTCTCAAGTGTGGGGACCGATCCCGGCACCCTGATTGCATGGATGCGGACCAGGGCAGTGAGCATACATCTTCTGACTGTAGATTCGGCCTATCCATTTGATATTGAATACGGTACGACGAATACACTTGGAACCGACCGTCTTGCAGCCGCAGCCGGGGCATTTTACCACCACAGGGGTGCGGACCTGCTGGTAATTGATGCAGGCAGCGCCATGACTGTTGACCAGGTGACAGGAGGTGTCTACAGGGGCGGGAGTATCTCTCCCGGTCTCTCGATGAGATTCAGGGCGCTTCATGAGTTTACGGGCCGGCTGCCTCTTATAAAAGCCAGAACCGGCTTCTCATTCCCGGGCACCACCACGGAGGATGCCATCGCCGGCGGTGTCCTGATGGGCATGGTTTATGAAATAAATGAGTATATTCGCACCTTCGGAGCGAAGCACCTGAAGCCCGTTACGGTCATTACGGGCGGAGATGGAGAGATCCTCTCGGGCCTCACATCCGGGGAGGTACAATACTACCCTGACCTGGTAACGGAGGGTTTGAACTATTTACTGGAAGAAAATGCGTAAGAAGATTAGAGTCAGCCTGGTATGTCTCATGGCACTCCTGACAACGGGAGCGTACGGTCAGATGAACGTCCATTCACCGTTTGCACGGTATGGCATAGGTTACCTGGAACAGCAGGGAAATTTCAGGACCAGGGCCATGGGAGGCATCAGCAGCGGAATAAGGGACAATGTGACCCTGAACTACCTGACGCCGGCATCCTACAGCAGCATTGACACTGTCTCGTTTCTCTTTGACTTCGGCCTCTCCTACGGTGTGGCCGGGCTCAAGGGTGACGGACTGCGTTACACGTCACAGGACGTGAACTTCACCCACCTGATGATGGGGTTTCCCATCATGAAGGGCTGGGGAGTGACAGCCGCCATCCTGCCCTACTCAAACGGATCGTACAATATCGGCTTCGAGTCACCGGGCACGGGAGTCACCGGAACAACCTACGAGAACCACCTCGGCAGCGGCGGGTACCAGAGAGTACTCCTTGGCACCGGCTTCAAGCTGCTGCCATATGTTTCTGCCGGCATCAATCTCTTCTATATGTTCGGTGAGATAACCAGGGTGAATGACTTCATTTTCACGGATGACAACAACTATTTCAATTCAAGGAAGCAGAGTACATCATCGCTTAAAGGCCTTGGATACGAGGCATCTGTTCAGTTCATGCTGCCCCTTTCGGGCAACAGGTATGTAAATGCCGGGTTGACCTGGACCCCTGCCTATGACCTGAGGACAGGGAATGATGACCTGACTCTGAGATATTCGTACGTCTCTTTTAATACGAGCCTCCTGGCGCGTGACACCCTCGCTTTCAGCTCGAATTCAACCACCAGCAGGATGCCGAATTCTATCAGGGCGGGCATAGGCCTGGGCAAGACTGACAAGTTTACTGCAGGGGCTGACCTGGTCTACACGAAATGGAGTAACGCTTCGTTGCCGGGCACATACGGAATCTATTCAGACGCCCTGGCACTGCATGCCGGAGCTGAATACATCCCTGACAAATATTCAAATTACGGTTTTTTTGATCGTATGGAATACCGCATTGGATGCCGCTACGGAGAGAGTTATACCCTCTTTGCCGGTGACAATGTCAAAGAATACGGCATAACTTTTGGAACAGGTATACCAATGAGAAGATCGAGATCCAGGATCTCTCTGGTGGTTGACCTCTCAACAAGGGGGAATGGTGAAGGAGTAGTCCCAGGAGAACAAAGGATATCGATAGGAGCCAGTCTGAATCTGTATGATTACTGGTTCATCAAAAGACAGTATGATTAAACAAAAGATTAAGAAAGAGATGAAAAGAACAGCCAGCACGATTTTAACAGGATTGCTTCTGACATTATTCACTTTGGCCCTGCAGGCCCAGAAGGGTGTTGAAACGGGCACTCCGTTCGGAAGAGGTGAGGACAGCACAAGGTGTCTTCGCAACACATCCCTCTATTCAACCTACTATGAGAACAAGGACTTCAACATGGCAGTGCAGTTCTGGAGACCTGTTTTCATGGAATGTCCCGGATCATCCAGGAACACTTACATCAAGGGTGAAGCCATGTTCAAGGAATTCTTCCGCAAGACCGGCAATAAGGCCTACATTGATACCGTGATGATAATTCTTGATCAGCGTACGAAATACTTTAACGAGGGACCGGCAAACTCTCTCAGGAAGGCTTTCGCCCTTTACGAATTTGGCGGGAATGATCCCGACTATGCAAAGCAGTGCTATGATCTTATAAAGGGAGTGATGGAGAGCTCTCCCCAGAGCTTTGACCATACCTATTCAAGCCTTTACATGGCCATCACGGCGAAGTGCTATGCACTTAAGCTTATCGAAGCCACTGAAGTCATCACTGCCTACTCTCAGTCAATGAAGGTGGTTGACAGCCAGCTCTCACGCAAGCCGGATGACCCCCGATATGCAGAAGCCCGGAAAAACATTGATGCCGTCTTCAGATCAAGCGGTGCCGCTTCGTGCGAGAACATTGAGCACCTCTTCACTGCAGGAGTGGAAAACAATCCCGGCGACACTGCCATGCTCAAAAAGGTTATAACCCTGCTTACCGAGACCGGCTGCAAGGATTCAGAGCTTTATTTCAAGGCTGCAACAAACCTGTACAAGTCATTCCCCAGCGCCTCCTCGGCAGCACAGCTGGCTGAAATGAACGTGGCAAGAAAAAAATACAACGAAGCCGAAAAGTACTATACCGAAGCCGTCGAACTGGAGACTGACAACATCGTCAAATCAGGGCTGCTCACCAAACTGGCAACCCTGGAACTGGCATCCGACAGCAAGCAGGCTGCACGTGACTTTGCCAAGGCAGCATACTCACTGGATCCTACAAACGGTAATGCCCTTTACATAATCGCCGAAGCCTATGCCGGGGCAAGGATAGGAGAATCATTTGAAAATCAGACAGTTTACTGGGTAGTCGTTGACTATCTCCTACGGGCAAGAAATACCGACCCCACGCTCAGGGATCAGGTTGAGGAACGAATAGCCATCTATTCAAGGTTATTCCCGACCAAGGAAGAGGCCTTTTTCAGGAGTCTCGTGGAAGAAGGTGTCTCATATCAGGTTGGCGGATGGGTCAACGAATCCACCACTATAAGATTCAGGAAGGAGTAACAGCGGTGCATTCCGGAAGAACATACAGTATCATTACAGCAGTCCTGGTTGCCGGGACTGCTTTGCTTTCCTCCTGTGACAGGAAGGATATTACTGTAAAGGATCTTCAGATAAAAGGTCTTCCTTCACTCTCGGCGCGGAATGTTGAGACCATGTATACTGACTCCGGAAAAGTAACCATGCTGGTTCGCACGCCTCTGATACAACAGTTCACCGCGGAGGAGGACCCGCACACCCTCTTCCCCGAGGGACTGAGAGTGCTCTTTTATGACAAGATGAACACTCCCCAGGGAAGCATTACAGCAAAGTATGCCCGTTTTACTGACAAAGACGAGGTATGGGAACTGCGAGACAGTGTTGTTGCCATAAGTGACAAGGGGGAGATACTGGAAACAGAGCTTCTCTTCTGGAGCCAGCCAAAGGACCGGATCTGGTCTGACAGGTTCGTCAGATTCACCCACGATGGCCAGGTGGTGATGGGTACGGGCTTTGATTCCGACTCACGTTTCTCCAACTGGGTGATCAGAAATGTAACAGGTACAATCTATATAAGAGATGAACAAAAAGTCGCTCCTGCTGATTGAGATTATCTGGATCCTGCTGGGTCTTGTATGCCTCGGTATCGCAGTGCGTGAAACAGTCAACAACGGGATTGGACATGCATGGCTCTTTTTTGTAATGGCAGCCGCAGCATTTGTCCTGGCATGGCTACGTGACTCACAGCGAAAAAAGCTGTAAATTTGGGGTATGAACCCGTTGGTCATCATTCCCCTTGCCATTCTTCTTGCCGCCTTTTTTTCGGCAATGGAGCTTTCATTCATCGCATCCAACAAGCTTCGCCTCGAGCTTAACCGCAAACAGGGGCTTTTCGGATCAGGCATAATCGCAATCTTTACCCGCAACCCGGGCCTCTACATTTCAACGATGCTTATAGGGGTCAATATTGCGACCGTAATCTTCAGTATGCTTGTTGCCGACCTCATCGAAGCCCGGCTGCAGCCAGTGATACCCTCGGAAATACTGATCTTCATAATCCAGACTGTAATAACCACCATAATTATTCTGGTCTTAGCGGACTTCCTTCCCAAATCCGTCGTAAGGATCAATCCAAACTTCTTCCTGAGCATCCTGGCTGTCCCCACTGCCATCTTTTACTTTCTTTTCTACCCCGTCAGCAAATTCACACTGTGGCTGGCCAACATCATCATGCGGATCTTCTTCGGGATCAAGACAGAACGGAAGGAGCAGGAAAACAAAATATTCACGCGTATCGACCTTGACCACTTCGTCAATGACCTGGTGGAGACTGAGGAGGAGAAGAAGGATGAGAACAGCAGTTTGAAGATCTTCCAGAACGCTCTTGATTTCTCATCAGTGAAGGCCCGCGAGTGCATGGTGCCGCGCACCGAGATTGTTGCACTGCCTCTGGAGTCAACCCCTGACGGGCTCAGGCAGCAGTTCATTGAATCAGGCCACTCGAAGATCCTCCTTTACAGGGACAACATTGACAACATGGTTGGCTACTACGAACTGAAGGACATACTCCATGATCCTGCGGATATATCCACCGCAATGCGCAAGCTGCCCGTCGTTCCCGAGACAATGACTGCAAACAAGGTGCTCAGATTGCTTTCGGACGCCAAGAAGAGCATTGCGCTCGTAGTTGATGAGTTTGGAGGAACGGCCGGTGTGATCACAATCGAGGACGTGCTTGAGGAGATCGTCGGTGACATTGAGGATGAACATGACATAAGTGACCTGGTTGAGAAGAAAATAAACGACAAGGAATTTGTCCTCTCCGGTCGCCTCGATATTGATTACCTCAATGAGGAATATGACCTGGCACTGCCGGAAAGCGATGAATACACAACCCTGGCGGGACTGATTTTATTTGCCCACGGCAACATACCCAAACAACAGGAGAAGATCCGGGTAGGGAGAAACCTCTTCACGGTTCTGAAGAGCTCAGCCACCAGGGTGGAACTGCTGAAACTGAAGATAGACTGACGGGCCCTGTCAGCCTTGCTTCTTCAACTCCGAATAATACTTGTAATAGAGCGGTATTGCCCTCATTCCTGCAAACAGATTCTCAAGGGGGTAATTCTCGTTGGGGGAGTGGATGGCATCTGACTCCAGTCCGAATCCCATCAATATTGATTTTACACCCAGAATTTTCTCGAAGGTGGAAATGATTGGGATGCTGCCTCCGCTGCGGATGGGAATTGGTCTCTTGCCGAAGATCTCTTCGTATGCCATCTCTGCTGCCCGGTACTCCGGTGTATCCAGCGGGCTGACATAAGCCTCTCCGCCGTGCAGGTATTCAGCCTTCACCTTCACTCCTGCCGGGGCAATTGATCTGATATGCTCAATTGCGAGTGTTGCTATCTCTTCAGCCTTCTGGTAGGGTACGAGCCTCATCGAGATCTTTGCTGCCGCCTTCGCGGGAAGGATTGTCTTTGCTCCCTCGCCGGTATATCCGCCCCAGATACCATTCACGTCCAGCGTGGGACGAATGCCCATGCTCTCGAGTGATGTAAATCCCTTTTCACCTGACAGGGCATCAACGCCAACGGATTTCTTAAATTCCGCGGGGTCAAACGGCCGCTCTGCCATTTTTGCCCTTTCAGCATCGGATGGAACAGAAACGGTATCATAGAATCCCGGTATGTTGACCCGGCCGTCGCTGTCCTTCAGACTGGAGATTATATCGCACAGGGCGTTGCATGGATTCACCACGGCTCCACCGTAAATCCCTGAATGAAGGTCACGGTCCGGACCCTCAACCTCTATCTGAATATATGACAACCCCCTGAGACCTGAGGTAATGGAAGGGATCTCGGACGATATCATTGTGGTATCAGAGACCAGGATGACGTCAGAGCTAAGCATCTCACGGTATTCCGAACAGAATCCTGCGATGCTTGTTGACCCGGCTTCCTCCTCGCCCTCTATCATGAACTTGACATTGCAGGGCAGGGTGCCTGTGGCATTCATCATCTCAAAGGCCTTGAGGTGCATGAAGAGCTGGCCCTTGTCATCATCAGCCCCGCGTGCCCAGATCTTGCCGTCACGAATCTCAGGCTCAAATGCAGGGGTGATCCACTTTTCAAGCGGTTCTGCAGGCATCACGTCATAGTGGCCGTAGACAAGTACTGTCGGCAGTGACGGATCAATGATCTTTTCACCGTAGACTATAGGGTTACCCGGCGTAGTGTATACCTGGGCACGGTCCGCACCGTTGGCAGCCATCAGGTCACGGATGTATTCAGCAGCCCTGACCATGTCGGCCTTGTTGGATTCATTTGCACTGACCGAAGGAATCCTGATCAGTCCGAAAAGCTCCTCAAGGAATCTATCCCTGTTTGCTTCGATGTAGTTCTTAATGGTTTCCATTATCGTATTGTTTATTGTATTCTCCTGCTGCCCATTCAAGCTTGTCATACCACTCTTCCCCAAAAGCCCTCAGCAACGGCTCGCGGAGAAAGCGGAAAAGATCAGTGTTCTCCCTTACGCCGCAGGCAACGCCGGGCTTGCAGATTGACCACTCCTCGTAGTTCACTGCCCTGAAGCTGCTGTACTGCTTTACCCGCACCGGAAAGAGATGACATGAAAGCGGTTTCCGGAAGTCAACTGCCCCTGCGTTATAGGCAATCTCTATACCGCATTTATATACATCCTCTTCCATTACAGCATAGGCACACTCTTCGTTACTTATAAGCGGTGTTACAAGCTCTCCCTCCATATCCGTGACACTGGTGCCCAGTTTATCCAAGGCCCTGATGCCCTCCGGGCGAAGGAAAGGCAGCACCGCCGGACGTATGCGCTCCAGCTCTGCGGCCTCCGATGCCGTCAGCGGTGCGCCGGTATCGCCGTAGCGACAACAGCTGCCCTTGCATGCAGCCAGGTCACATGAAAATTTCTTCTCTATGAGTGCGAGGGATACAATTGTGTCATCTATCTGGAGCATCGTCTGCCTTAAACAAGTGATCTGCCCGTCATTTCCGGAGGGACAGGAATTCCCATGATTGTCAGCACCGTGGGAGCCACGTCTGCCAGTATACCGTCACTGACACTCCTGTACCTGTTGCTGACAAGATACAGAGGCACGGGATTCAGCGAATGTGCCGTGTTGGGTGATCCGTCAGGATTAACGGCGAAGTCAGCATTGCCGTGGTCAGCTATAATGATCACCTCATAACCATTGGCCCGGGCAGCCTTTGCCACATCCCCGGCACATTCGTCAACAGTTTTAACTGCCTTCTGAATGGCTTCGTATACGCCTGTATGGCCTACCATGTCGCCATTGGCAAAATTGAGACAAATGAAGTCATGCTTCTGTTTTTCAAGCTCGGCGATAACAGCGTCCCTGACAAGGTAAGCGCTCATCTCCGGCTGCAGGTCGTAGGTTGCCACCCTGGGCGAAGGGATCAGTATCCGCTCCTCTCCTTCAAATTCCTTCTCCCGCCCGCCAGAGAAGAAGAAGGTTACATGTGCATATTTCTCTGTCTCGGCTATCCGTAACTGCCTCTTGCCCGATTCGGAGAGAATCTCTCCGAGGGTTCTGCTGACATTGTCCTTTGGGAAAATGACATTAAGCCCCCTGAACTTGTCATCATACGGGGTCATGGTAAGATAATGAAGGGGGATGGTCTTCATTCCTGCCTCAGGCATATCCTGCTGCGTGAGGACGATTGTGAGCTCACGCGCCCTGTCATTCCTGAAGTTGATAAAGATTACGACGTCGCCTTCCGCGATTGTGGTGAGCGGTTTGCCGTCTGCACCGGTCACAACTATTGGTTTCATAAACTCATCAGTAACGCCGGAATCATATGATGCCTGCATTGCCTGGAGAATATCCGCAGCCGGAGTGCCTATTCCGCCGACAAGCATATCATAGGCTTCCCTGATTCGTTCCCAGCGCTTGTCACGGTCCATGGCGTAGTAACGGCCTATGAATGAGGCAACCTGTCCGTTGCTCTTTTCGAGGTGCTTCAGGAGTGACGCCATATATCCCTTTCCGCTCTTCGGGTCGGTGTCACGGCCGTCGCCGAAGCCGTGGATGAAGACATCCTTCAGTCCGTACTCCATCGTCATGTCACAGAGGGCGTAGAGGTGGCTGTCAAGAGAGTGTACGCCGCCATCCGAAAGGAGTCCCATGAAGTGAACCTTAACGTTCCTGTCGCGCGCATAGGCGAAGGCCTCACGTAGGGTCTCGTTTGAACGTATTTCGCCGGTACGGCAGGCCTTGTTTATCTTTACAAGATCCTGGTAGACAACTCTCCCGGCACCGATGTTAAGGTGTCCGACCTCCGAGTTGCCCATCTGGCCTTCGGGAAGGCCGACATCCTCACCCGAGGTGAGGAGAAATGATGAGGGATATATCTTTTTCAGTGCATCGATGTTTGGTGTTCCGGTGGTGCTGATAACATCACTCCCTGATCCGTCGCCTATTCCCCAGCCGTCGAGGATCATCAGCAGTACTCTGTTTTCTTTCATTCAGTCAATAAGTTTATTAAATAGTACAGGCAGCAAAATTAGCCATTTCCCCGTAAGGAGAGCAATGGTGACAGAATAACACTGATGCGGCCTGAAAGTTTGGATCAGCGGGCTCCACGGATCTCCCTGACCCTTATCTGGTATTCACGGTTGGGACAGGTAGGTTCATATTCAATATCCTGTCCTATGAAGGCCGTCCATTCCTGTTCTGTAAGATTCCGTGTCACCTTGTCGCAAAGTCCGTCGGTCATGCACCGGATGTGTGCCGGGCGGCGCAGAACATCACTGCCCGAAGCTGAAAGGAAGGCTTCGCCTCCGTCGCTGAAGGCCAGTTTCAGCACATCCTTTCCACCATCGGTGAAGACCACCGGCGGCTGGGTAAGGTTGGCCATTGTCCAGAGTCGTATCTCTCCTGAATTATCAGCTGTGAGCATCTGACTGTCTGTCGGATCAAAGGCAATACTTATCACGGCTGAGCCGTGGCCCTCTGCGCTGCCTTCAGCCTTCCCCGTCGAAATGTTCCATATATCTATCATGCCGGCGTTGTCTCCGGTAGCAAGTCTTTCATCGCCCGGTATGAACCGGTGCGATGTCAGTACCTTGTTCCCTGAATTGAGGACTGAAGGTGCGCCCCCGGCTCCGGGTTGCCTTAAGAGTACCCTTCCGTCCGCAGTCAGTGCTGCAAGAATGGAATTTCCCTCAGAAAATTCCAGGGCAGCTATTCCGGAGGCATCACTGAAAAGCCGTGTGACACTGCGTCTCTTCAGGTCCCATTCGCTTACGGCTCCGCCTGATGTGGAAGCATAGAGATGGTCCCTGTCCGGAAACACAACGGATGTGACCGTCCCTGTCGAGTCATGCAAAAGATAACCGATGGAATCTGCTCCAACAGGTATCATAATTATTTCCGAGCTTTCTGTTCCGCAGGCGAGCCATGAGGCGTCCGGGCTCACTGACATTGAGCTGATCTTCTTGTTGCCTGACCACAGGAGGGTGAATCCTTTTGCTGGCTGATCTGCCTTCCATTTCATGACCCTCCCCCTGGTGTCTGCCGTAAAGAACTCACCGTCGGCACCCTCGGCCATGGCCGTGAACCCGGCGCCGTCAGGAGTGAACCGTGTGCAGAACCTGTTGCCGTATTTCAGGCACACCTGGTATAAACCTGCGAAGACGTCCGGATCCTCCTTCAGACCGGAATGCCTTTCATTGAAGAGATACGCCTGCCATGCCAGAAGGATCTGCAGATCCCTGTTGCCGGCATGGTTTATTGATCTCATGGCAAGGGATTTTGAAAGCGAGATCATCCTGTACCTGTTCAGTTCGGCAGCCTTTTCCACGGCTGATGCCCTGCGGGACTCGATCTCCTTCATCTCTGCCTCAGCGTTTCCGGCCCTTCTCTCAGCCTGCTTTACCCTTTCGTCTGACGTAGCCCTCTCCCCGTTCTCCGTACCGGTGTCCTGCCTTCCCGATGAGGCAAGCACCTGAAGGCTGTCAGTCAGCCTGTCATTAAGGGCTATGGTTTCCTCCTTCATCCGGATGGCAATAACCTTTTGTTTCTCTGCCCTGTTCCTGAGCGACCATACAGCACCAAGGGCGATGAGAGACAGGATTGCCAGCAGTCCCAGGATGCCGGCAACCATCCGTGATCTTTTTACATTCTCAGTGCCGATTTTTCTTCCGTACTCCTCCCTGATCCTGTACTCCTCTTCAGAGTTTTTCAGGAAGAGCATGGCTCTTTCAAAAGCGGGATCTATTTTTTCCGCCCATGCCAGTGTAGGGTTATGCTCCTCTCTCCATCTGATTGCAAGCAACAGGTCGGGAGCGGTCCACAGACGTCCGTTGCCCTCCTGGTACTGGCCGGCAGCTGTCGCCAGGTTCCTGTAGAGTTTGACCGAGGCCTCCTCCTCATCCATCCAACGGCGGAGTGTATCCCAGAGCCTGATGATGCTTTCATGCGTCAGATCAAGGATGCTTTCACCGTTAAGCGGGATCTCCTTTGAAGGAGTCAGAAACGAATATTCCGGTGCTCTGAAGACCTCTGCAACACCTATTATCTCATGCTCCGAACATCCTGTCTGTGCTGCAATGGTCGAGATACGTTCCGGCTTGCGGAGTTCCCTGCCGTCGTCAGTGCGTGCAGTGATTGCACGGAAAAGACGCGAGCAGACATTACGGTGACGCTCGTCAAGCGATTCAAGGGCCTTGCCGGCATGCTGGGAGATGGCTCCCTTCAGCCTTCCGACAGCTTCGTAATCCGAGATGGAAACAGGGCGGCTCATGTCACCAAGCCTGCTCCAGTGATCCCACAGACGCATCATCAGGTGCTGCAATACAGGCAGTTGTCCGGGTCTATCCTCCACATCACCCAGGATTACCTTCACCAGGGCCCTGTCAATGGATGCCCCTGACAGCTTTACGGGCTCTTCGATGACTGCACCCATAAGGTCAGTAGGAATCTGCGGCAGCAGGTAACTGCTGCCGTTCATAAGATTGGTCAGTGAATTGAACCGTGCACATTCAGAAACATATTCCGACCTGACTGTCAGAATGATATAAAGACCCTGGTCAGGCTTCTGGACAGCATTGACTATCAGATCAATAAAATCCGAGGCATCATCACACGGCACACCCTCTGTTGCAGCGGAATTGAACCGGAAGAGCTCCTCGAACTGATCAATGACTATAATGATCTGTTGCCGGAGGTTCTTCCTGATGCGGCCAACCACGTCAGTAAGCCCTTCAGCCCTGTTATGCAGCGAGGCAGCCACGTTCTGCTCCGTAAGCTGGGTAAAGCCGGCGCCGGCAGATAGCGCAGAAAGTTCTGCGGCCAGGTGATTAACGGGGTTGAGTGCAGGCCTGAACACCAGGTAAGACCATGATTTCTTTCCTTCAGTGTTCTCCCTCAGCAGTGCAGGTATCACCCCGGACATTACAAGCGAGGATTTCCCGCTGCCTGAGGCTCCCAGTACGGCCACGAACCTGTTGTCCTTCAGCTTTGACACAACCTTCAGGGTGCTCTCTATCCGTCCGAAGAACAGATGGCCCTCATCCGGCCTGAATGCTCGCAGTCCCGGAAATGGATTGGGCTTTATTATTATATTCCTTTCAGGCATAAAACTCTTATTTATGATACAGCCAGTTCCCCCTGATTGTCCATATATTCTACAAATATATCCGTGAATTCGGAATAGTAAAAGACAAATACAGCAATATCACTGACCGGCAGTGAATAGATCCCCGTCTTCCCGTCTTCCGAGGGTACTACCCATGAGATCACTCCGGGTATTGAGGTGGTGTCATATGACTCGGAGTAGCGCATCCCGGAAGCGAGCAGAATCAGTTTTTCTTCCGGAATATTACTGAAACAGAGGCTGAGGAACCTGGTCTTTTCAAAGATCATTGCAGTCTGAGGCATAGTGCCGTTGACGACTGCTGAGATCCTGCTTCTGGAAGGTTCCTGCAGACGTGATTCTGTCTCATTGTACCACCCGGGGTTGATGGCGCGGATTGCAGCAGCGCTCTCTTCCTGCAGGATAGGACTGTTGCTGAAGAGGTATGAGACTGCCTGTTCCCTTTCGAGACCCTTTCGTTCCTGAGCGGCCTTATGAAGTGCGCATGCCTTTGTCCAGATGCCGGTGATGTTTTGCTCGGAGGCAAGCATAAAAGAGGGGAGAGACCGGCCCGCGACTGATCTGACAGGAAAATAGAGTGATAATTCTGACAGCCTGTCGGCGTCAGTACTGTTGCCCAGCAGTGCTCTCAGGGGCCTCCTGGCGGGTTCCTCAATTGCCGTCTCTACAGCTTCGGAGGCGATCCCTGCCCGGAATGAGTCAGTTGTCTCCGGCATGGGCATCATCAACTCTGCTGCATTATGGCCCGCAAGCAAGGATAAGAGACAGAAGAGAAAGTCAGTGCATATCTTTCGCTCATTGGCCAGCGCTGCCGTCAGGAGAAAGCTTCCGCTCCCGCGGGCTTCTGTCTGAAGGGCGATCAGCCTGGCAACCGAATGGACTGTTTCACATACTGTCTCCTGTATTTTTTGCCTGTAGGCCATATCGGGTTTCCATCCTCTCTGGCACAGGCCACAGGCTGCCTTCAGGCGAATGCCCATGCTGGCTGTCGTCACGAAGCCGGTAAGCCAGGGCAGTGCTTCCGCGGGAGGCATGGCATCAAGCAGCTTCATGATAACAATATTTTCCCTCTCACTGTTGCCAGCTTTAACAGCAGTTCCGATTACCTCCCCATAAACTTCCGGACCGAACTGCCTTAGTGCATGGAATGCCTCACGTGCCGTCTCCGGATTTGCCAGGGATCTGACAATATCACTTTTCAGGCCGGTTATTCCGTACCTCCCTGCAGCCCTCAGTCCTGTCCTTCTGATTTCAGGGTTTGGATCAGAGAGAAGCTTAACCAGATCCTGTTCCTGGGGTCTGTTCCTGCCCAGCATGATACCCCTGGCAACAGCTGTCTTGTCAGATATACCTGGTAAGCGCAGCAGGTCACTGTGTCTGACAGGATCAGAATAGTACTTCTCAACCACCGTAACACAGGAGGCAGCCTCCTGCCTGACCTTCTCACTGAAGCGGTTCCCGGAGGAGATGACCTTCAGCGCCGGGATCAGTGCCGGATCAAAAGTCCTGGCAGCAATTCCGGTAATTTCTGCAGCATAGGTGTCGCCGGCATGCAAAGTCAGGTAATCAAGCCGTCCGTCGATGATGTCAGGATAATGATCAGCCACCAGGATCACGTTTCTGAATCCTTCTGAAGTTTCGGGATGTGCCTTCTGCCGGGGCTTGCGCTCTACCCGTTCCGGCTCTTCTGCCATCAGGCCGGAGAGCCTGTGACTGAATTCTTCCACGATGATCACATCAAGAAGCAGCATCAATATTGCTGCCAGGGGGAGAAAGAATACCGCACCTGACGGTCTTATGCCGCTAAGGAGTGACAGCGCAATTATGACCAATGCCAGGATTACCGACGCAATGATAGCTCTCTGCCAGGGGTCTCCGTGCATCGCTCCTCTCCACGGATCCACAGGTATGGCTTTCGTCCGGTTACAGGGCATATCGTCGAGATTTTCACCGGCCTGTTCGCGCTGCCGGTCTTCCGGCCGACTGCCTGCCAATGTTCCGCGGCTTCCGCTTTCCAGCAGCAGTACTGAGCCCATTGCCGGGAGAGTAATTACTGCCATGAAAGAGAACCAGAAGGCAGCCCCGAAGGAGGTGAAGAGACCGGAGAGAAGAAGCAGTGAGTCGCGGCCGGAAAGATCATGGTACAGATAGATAACGGCTGCCGGAGCGGAGAGAATAAGCAATGCGAGGGGCGCCAGCAAAAGCTTGCCACGAAGCCTGAGGTTTCTGAGAAAAGGAAGATAAAAGCGGTTCCTGATCATCAGTCCTGACCCTATTACTATCCCTGTAAGGATAACTATGTACAACAGTGGTGTTGCACGGAAAAAAGAGAGATCGGTCAGAAGGGCCAGCATGATGGCCGTAGTGATTACCATCAGGACCAATGCTGACCGGAAGACCCACTTCGATCTGGTTCTCATTGCCAAAAAGGTATCTGACATACTTCGGGTTCGAGACTGACTTATTTATCCAATATAAGAAAATAATACGAGATCACAAATATGCACCCCTGGAGCGGACGGTATCAGCTATCAGTGATGTCATTCCCTCCTCGTCCGTAGCCGTGGCATCAATGACCAGGTCTGCCTGCTCATACCAATGGCTTCTCTCCCCGAGCAGGCTGCTGATCCTGCCGGTAAGCTCAACGGGGTCTGTATTACTGAGAAGAGGCCGGTCATTGCCGTGTCGTTTGAGGCGTGCCACCAGGTTCTCAACAGGCAGCTTCAGATAGACAGTTATGCCGGTTGATTTCATTACCTGAAGATTTTCGGCAGTACAGGGTGTTCCTCCCCCGCAGGCTACTACTGTCCGGGTTTTGGCCGACACCTGCCGGAGTGCAGCTGATTCAGCACTGCGGAAATATTCTTCGCCCCTGGTGGAAAATATTTCCGGGACCTTTATCCCTTCATTCTGTTCCACCAGCCGGTCGATATCCTCAAACCTCCATCGCAGGAGTGCGGCTACCCTCTTGCCCGCAGTGCTTTTGCCACTACCCATAAATCCTATCAGGTAGATATTCATGGCCTCCTACAGGTCTAGTTTCATCTGTGCCGGATCATCCGGGAGATGTCCGTGCAGCGGGGATTCCGGTTCAGCTCCGTGATCATCCTCCGGCGGAGGCGGAGCAGCCTCGCTCCTGACAACAGGTTCGAGCTCCCGGATATCAGAGACATTGTAATTGGAAAGCCGCCTGCCCTTTGCCCGGAAACTCTTGACTCCGATAAACTCAGCAACTTCAATGATCTCCTGCTTCCTTCCCTCGTTCTTCCCGCCAAACTTAATCTCCAGACGGGGATATTCCACCTCTGTGAGGCTCACCAGCCGCGATGCCTCGCTGTCGCCTATGAAGCACTGCAGGCGGTCTGACTCCTCGAAGGCAAAACGCTTGACATAATAAAACTCCTGCTCCTGATCCCAGTAAACGGCGGAGAAAACCTTTGTTTCCCTGTACTTTTCAAGCAGCAGCAGGTCATCCTCGAAGTGAAGCGAGAGGTCAGTTCCCGATGTGCGGAACCAGCCTCCCCTGGTGACAACCAGAAGCATCTCTTCTGATGCAAACTCGCCAAGGAACTTGCCGCGCCCGTCAGCATTGAGACGCATCACGGCATCATCAAACCAGAGCTTACGGCCTCCCAGGGTAGAGAGACCCTTCTCTTTCAGGGTAATCTTGTGTATTGAATTCTTCGTCAGGATGTTACCCATTGAACCGCGCCCCTTGATTGCCAGCTCACCGAAGTCAAACTCGAAGGTCAGCTTCTTCAGCCTGGCCTTGGGCTTGTGGTATATCCTGATCACCTCGGCCTCACCGTTCGGGTTGGCACTGAGATAGAGTATCTTAGTGCCAGGTGTTCCCTTCCCAAGATTGTATTCCTTATCGCGCGTCAGGCCGGTAAGGGCACAGCGCTTGACATAATATGGACCGTCACGGCCGTCCTGGTAGGCAACATTGTAGATGGTGCGTGAATCATTTCTGAGAAACACCTGAACATGAAGCACATCCTTGCCCACAAACTGTTTCTCGGAAACCTTCGTTATAAGATAGGATCCATCCTTCCTGATGACTATGACATCATCTATATCTGAGCAGTCACAGATGTATTCGTCCTTCTTAAGGCCGGTGCCGATGAAGCCTTCCTGGCGATTGACGTACAGCTTGGCGTTAGCTGCCACCACCTTGCTTGCCTCAATAGTCTCAAAGCTCCTGATCTCAGTGCGGCGGTCCCTTCCCTTGCCGTATTTCTTCTTTATCTGACGATAGTAGTTGATTGCATAGGGGATGATGTTGGAAAGGTGGTTAGCCACCTCCTCCAGCTCACCCTCCAGGCCTCTTATGTGCTCATCGGCACGGGAAGAGTCATACTTCGAGATTCGCTTGATCTTTATCTCAGTGAGACTGATTATGTCATCGCGGGTGATTTCGCGTTTGAAGAGCTTCTTGTACGGCTTCAGACCCTTATCTATTGCAGTTATCACTGCCTCCCAGGTCTCGCACTCCTCGATGTCACGGTAGATGCGCTTTTCAATGAAGATCTTCTCGAGGGACGAGAAGTGCCACTCTTCCTCCAGTTCAGCCTTCCTGATCTCCAGCTCCTTCGTGAGTAGCTTCACGGTCTGGCTCACCGAATGTCTCAGGATATCACTTACGCCAATGAATGCCGGTTTGTTTTCGTCGGTGATGACGCAGGCATTGGGCGAGATGGAGAGCTCACAGTCGGTAAAGGCGTAGAGCGCATCTATTGTCTTGTCAGGGGAAACGCCGCTCTGAAGCTGAATCACTATCTCCACACCGCCGGCGGTGTTATCATCTATCTTTTTTATCTTGATCTTGCCCCTGTCATTGGCCTTTACTATTGACTCAATGAGGGATGATGTAGTGCGTCCAAAGGGTATCTCGGTGATTACCAAGCCCTTCCTGTCAACCTTCTCGATCCGTGCCCTTACCTTTACAGCACCCCCCCTGGCACCGTCATTGTATTTCGAAATATCAATCATCCCCGCGGTCGGGAAATCGGGATAGAGTTCGAAGGGTTTGCCCTGCAGATAGTTGATGGATGCGTCAACGAGCTCATTGAAGTTATGAGGCAGTATCTTGGAGGCGAGGCCTACGGCGATGCCCTCCACTCCCATTGCCAGAAGCAGCGGGAACTTAACCGGAAGGGTTACAGGTTCCCTGTTGCGCCCGTCATAAGAACTCATCCACTCTGTGGTCTTGTTGTTGAAGGTCACCTCGAGGGCAAATTTCGAGAGTCTTGCCTCTATGTACCTTGGAGCAGCCGCACCGTCGCCGGTAAGTATGTTCCCCCAGTTACCCTGCGACTCCACCAGCAGTTCCTTCTGACCCAGCTGTACCAGTGCATCGCCGATGGAAGCATCGCCATGAGGGTGAAACTGCATTGTATGGCCAATTATGTTTGCCACCTTGTTGAAGCGTCCGTCGTCCATGCGTTTCATGGAGTAGAGTATCCTGCGCTGTACCGGTTTGAGCCCGTCAGAGATGTGGGGCACGGCACGTTCAAGGATCACATATGACGCATAATCAAGGAACCAGTCCTGGTACATTCCCGAAAGCGCCGTGACAGTATGCAGGGCATCAGGAATATGACTGGCTTTTGTATCTTCTTTTTCCCCGCCATCTTCGCCGGGGATAAGTTCAAACGGATCGCTCTCTTTCATCTTCTCTTCTGGCCTTCACTCAAGCCTGTGCCGCCTCGGGGATCTCCTCCTCGATACGCAGGTTGTCAATAATAAAATCCTGACGTTCAGGTGTATTCTTACCCATGTAAAACTCGAGGAACTGTGTGTACGGGTCTGACTTCTTCATTATCACCGGTTCAAGGCGCATGTCCTTTCCGATAAAATGAATGAACTCGTCCGGGGATATTTCTCCCAGGCCCTTGAAGCGGGTAATCTCCGGGTCAGGTCCGAGGTCCCTGATTGCCCTCTGCCGCTCCTCGTCGCTGTAGCAGTAACGGGTCTGCTTCTTGTTGCGTACCCGGAAGAGGGGTGTCTGAAGGATATAGACATGTCCCTTTCTGACCAGGTCAGGGAAAAACTGAAGGAAGAAAGTCAGCAGGAGCAGCCTGATGTGCATTCCGTCAACATCGGCATCCGTGGCGATGACCACGTAATTATAACGAAGGTCATCGAGTGACTCTTCGATATTGAGGGCAGCCTGTAACAGGTTGAACTCCTCGTTCTCGTAGACAATTTTCTTCGTCAGCCCGTAGCTGTTCAGCGGCTTGCCCCTGAGGCTGAAGACGGCCTGGGTCTCCACGTTGCGCGACTTTGTGATGGAGCCGCTGGCGGAGTCACCCTCGGTGATGAAGAGGGTTGATTCGAGCTTGCGCTCATCATTCGAGTTGTAATGTATCCGGCAGTCTCGCAGCTTGCGGTTGTGCAGGCTGACCTTCTTCGCCCGTTCACGGGCCAGTTTCTGAATGGAACTTATCGCCTTGCGCTCCTTCTCCGACTCCTGGATTTTTTTCAGCAGGATACGGGCGGTTTCGCCGTTTTTGTGGAGGTAATCATCAAGGTGCTTGCGGATGAAGTCTACCACATAGTTGCGGACCGAGGGGCCATTCGGACCCATATCCTTTGATCCGAGCTTGGTTTTGGTCTGCGATTCGAAGATCGGTTCCTCGATCTTGACTGAGATTGCTGCTATTATCGATGACCTGATATCCGAGGGATCAAAGTCCTTCTTGAAGAACTCCTTCACTGTCCGGGTTATGGCTTCGCGGAAAGCGATGAGGTGAGTGCCGCCCTGCGATGTGTGCTGGCCGTTGACAAAGCTGTAGTAGTCCTCTCCGTACTGCATGCCGTGGGTAATGGCTATTTCGATGTCATCACCCTTGAGATGGATTATCGGGTAGAGTCCCTCGCGGTTCATGTTGTCATTCAGCAGGTCAACGAGGCCGTTGCGTGAGACTATCTTGTTGCCGTTGAGATTGATGATCATACCTGCATTGAGGTATGAGTAGTTTTTCATCATGCTCTCAACGTACTCAAGGATGTAGTGGTAGTTGCCGAACATGGCCTCATCAGGGATGAAGACCACCTCGGTGCCGTTCTCCTCTTCTGTCTTTTTCAGGGGTTCATCCCTGACGATCTCACCGGCCCTGAACTCTATCTCCTTGATCTGACCTTCACGGAATGATCTGATAACGAACGATGACGACAGTGCGTTCACTGCCTTTATACCCACGCCGTTCAGGCCCACTGATTTCTTGAATGCCTTTGAGTCATATTTGGCCCCGGTGTTCATCCTGGAGGTAACGTCCATCACCTTGCCCAGCGGTATCCCGCGTCCGAAGTCGCGCACCCTCACCTCCGACCCTGCAATGCCAACGTCTATCCTTCGGCCGAAACCCATCATGTACTCGTCGACTGCGTTATCCATCACCTCCTTGAGCAGGACATAAATCCCGTCATCGAGGGAAGAACCGTCACCCAGCTTCCCAATGTACATACCGGGACGCAGCCTGATATGCTCCTTCCACTCCAGGGTTTTGATATTCTCCTCAGAATAATTGCCGTCCATCAAGCGAAATTTTGGGCAAATATAAAGAATTAGGTGAGGCGAATCTTCCCGATTTATCAACAACCCCGGTGAATTATTACCCTGTTTGTGATTGAGGCAACAGGCAATAGGCAGTAGGCAATAGTGGGGGCGGCCGATCAAGAATTGCAGAAAAGGGCCAAAACCGTAATTTACTGCCCGCTTCTCAGCTGGTCCATTGCCGTAACCATCTGTGCCTGCACCCTTGTGGCCAGCTGCTCGGGATCACCTGTTCCAAACTGTCCCGGGAAGATAGGATCAAGTACACGTATTCTTATAACCCTCCGGTTCCGGAA
>JAVEZX010000019.1:0-33591 GCA_034002785.1 Bacteroidales bacterium | reverse complement strand
GAACAGACAGATATAAGCTCATACATTTTTATAATGACATTGACCGCTGGGAGTTGTATGATCTGAGCACTGACCCGGCCGAGATGAAAAATCTTATTGATGACCCCGCGTACGACAGGGTTGAAGGTAAGCTCCGGAAAAAACTCGACGGACTGCGGAAAAAGTATCAGGTACCTGAAGACCTGCACTGATGCCTTCAAATCATATAAACAGAATAGCTCATGGATAAGGAAAAAGTCAACCGGAGAAGGTTCATACTAAGAAGCACTGCGGCAGGTCTCGGCCTGACAATCATACCCAGGCATGTGATGGGCGGCAGCGGATACACGGCACCAAGTGACCAGCTTACAAAGGGCATAGTGGGTGTAGGTGGCATGGGTCTTGGCCATTTCAACTATGAAAATACACGGCTGATTGCAGTATGTGATGTCGATACAGGGCACCTTAAAAGGGCGATTGACCAGGCTGGAAAGGGAGTGACCGGATACAGCGATTTCCGTGAGCTGATCACCAGGCCGGAGATCGACATTGTACACATCGCCACACCGCCGCACTGGCACGGCATAATTGCAAAAATGGCCGCTGAGGCCGGCAAGGATATATGGTGCGAAAAGCCGATGACACGAACGATAGGAGAGGGGAAGAGGCTCGTGGAGGCTGTGAAGGCCAACGGCAGGATATTCAGGCTTAACACCTGGTTCCGCTTCTCCGGTCAGTTCTACGGTCTTGGCACAACAGTAATGCCGCTTAAGAAGGTTGTCAGCAGCGGCATCCTGGGCTGGCCGCTGAAGGTAACAATCAGCGGAATAACAGGCTATGACTGGAAGTTTTACTGGAGCGGCCGTACCGATCTGCTGCCCGAGCCTGTGCCATCCGGGCTGGACTATGACATGTGGCTCGGACCTGCACCCTTCAAACCGTACAACAAGCTCAGGGTTCATGAGAATTTCCGCGGATACTGGGACTATGACGGCGGCGGCCTGGGTGACATGGGACAGCATTACATCGACCCCGTTCAGTACCTTCTCGGAAAGGATGACACCAGCCCGGTCTCAGTAGAGATCGATGCACCCCAGCAGCATCATGATGCCGTGGGATCATGGCGAAGAATAACCTATACCTATGAAGACGGCTGCCGGATTATCCTTGACGGTGAAAACCGCGACACGGATGCTGCCTATATCGAAGGTCCCCTGGGTAAGATTTACAAGGGATTCGTATCCGACATACCCAACCTGGCTGAACTGGTCAGGGATCTTCCGGATCCTGAACCGCAGATCACCCGATTCACCGACTCGGTCAGGACCCGCCGCCCCTTCGCCCTGAACGAACAGAACGGGCACCGTTCATGCACAATAGTGAATATGGGTGTGGTAGCGCTCAGACTGGGCAGAAATCTGAAGTTTGACCCTGTCAGCCAGCTCTTCGTTGACGACGATGCAGCAAATGCGCTGGTGGACCAGCCGATGAGAGGCGAATGGCATATGTAAAACGCATGAAAAAGATATTATGAACAAAATCAGAACATTATTTGCGCTGGCGGTTCTTCTGTTCGTCAGTTTTGCAGCTGGTGCACAGGATGTCAGGTCACTGGAAACCAGGGTGGCTGACCTGCTTGCGCGGATGCCGGCTGACAATATGGAGCTTGCCTCCCGGCTGATGGAGGAGATGTATGCACTTGGCGAGCAGGGCAGAAACATGATCTGTGAGCAGATCGTTCCGGCAGGCACCGGTGATGACCTGAGGGCACGCTATGCCGTCTCTTCCCTTACTGCACATCTCTCTGCTGACCGTGATGATACGAGGAAGCGCGCATGGGAAAAAGAGTGCATCGGGTTTATGAACCGGGCAACAGACAGGGAGGTGAGGTCTTTCTTCATGAGGCAGCTCAATCTGGTGGGCTCGGCCTTGACTGTGGAGGCCCTTAAGACATGGGTCCTTTCTCCGGAGATGTGTGATGATGCCGTCATTGCCCTGCAATCGGCCGGCACTGCCGGTGCCGCTGATCTGCTGACATCAGCTCTCACAGCTTCAGAATGCCCCTGCGCCGCGCAGATGATGGTCGCACTGGCTGAGACACGCCCGGGAACGTCAATCGATACCTATATGGTATGGTACCAAAAGGGAAGTACATCCGAAAAATCAGCCGCTCTTTATGCCATAGCATCAACAGGCGCACCCTCTGCAGGGGAGATGCTCACGCAGGCTGCCGCAGCCGCCTCCTGGCGCTGGGATCAGACAGGAGCCGTACGGGCACTGCTCATCTATGCAAGGAAGGTGGGGTTTGAAGGTGAGGTGAAGAAGATGGAGCGCATCACCTCACAGGTTATCGCGGCCAGCCAGGCTCCTGAGGCTGCCAGCCAGCGACTGGCTGCCATGAGTGTCATCACCGAGGTGAAGGGCAGGGATGCCCTGGGTATGCTCCTCGAGGCAGCCGATGATCCTGACGTGGCAATCAGGGGCGGTGCACTGCGACTGTCATCGGCAATTCCCGGAAGTGACGCAACAAAAAAGTGGATAAGCAGGTACTCCAGGATCTCTCCGGAGGCCAAACCTGAGATAATTTTCATGCTTGGCGAACGGGGCGATGACCTGGCAGTGCCACTGATCCTGAAGGCTATGGAAGACCCATCACAGGAGGTGGCAGCTGCTGCCGTGGCAGCGCTGGCCCGCCTGCAGAACAGGAAAGCCGTTGACCCCCTGCTTGCCTGGATTGTTAAGCATGACGGAGAGGAGGGTCACCGTGCCGCTGCCACCGCCCTTACAACCATACTCGACAGCACGGCTATAACCCGTGTGGCTGAGACACTCCCGCTCGCTTCCGGGCAGGCTGCCGTGACACTTATCAGGCTTCTGGCATGGTCAGGTGACAATCGCTGGTTTCAAACCGTCTTCCCGTATACCTCTTCGGATGATCCGGGTGTCAGGACGGTGGCGCTGACCTCGCTTGGAGCGCTTGCTTCATACCAAGATCAGCCACAGATCCTTGGCCTTCTTGGCGCCGCAAAAGAAAAGGCAGAAATAACTGAACTGCAACGGGCGCTTCTGTCTGCTGCCCAGAAACACGCTGATCCTGAGAAACGATCGGATCTGCTAATTGAAGCTATAGAAAAGGGCGGCGACAGGCAGAAGCTGATACCCCTCCTGGCCGTTACCGGCGGAGAAAGAGCCCTTAACCTGGTTGCAAATGAGTTTGATAACGGGGATGCCACGATCCGCGATGCCTGCTTTGATGCTCTTTCCCACTGGAAAGACCATTCGGCTGCCAGACAGCTGCTTAAAATCACTGCCTCAGGTAACAAGACTTTCGGTATGCCTGCTTTTGATGCATACATGAGAATGACAGAGGCAGCCCGTATCACCCCCGAGAGTAAACTGCAGATGATAAAGGATATCGCTCCCTACGCTGCCGATCCCCGGGTCAGGGCTGCCATGGTAGCATACACCGCTTCACTGGGATTACGAGAAGCAGGAGTATTTATCTCTCCTTACCTCTCAGACCCGTCCGAAGAGGTACAAAATGCTGCGCTGGAAGCCCTTGAAGCCCTGAATCTGCCTGATGATGGAACGATAGAGCCAGTACTCAACGGAAAAAATCTATCCGATAAGGAGAAGGAAGCAGGTTTTGTTTCGCTTTTCAACGGAAGAAACCTGGATGGATGGATCGGCAATAAGGTCTCGTACAGTGTTGAGGATGGAATTATTGTAATCAAACCCGGCAATGACAGCGGCGGCAATCTGTACACCGAGAAGGAGTATTCTGACTTCATCTTCCGCTTTGAATTCCTTCTTACCCCCGGTGCCAACAACGGCCTGGGCGTCAGGACACCCCCGGAAGGAGATGCAGCCTATGTTGGGATGGAACTCCAGATAATTGACAATACAGCATCAATTTACGCTAACCTTAAACCTTACCAGTACCACGGTTCCGTTTACGGGGTTATACCGGCACGACGGGGATTCCTCCGTCCGGTTGGAGACTGGAACTACCAGGAGGTGACACTGCAGGGCACGAAGGTGAAAGTTGTTCTTAACGGAAGAGTCATTATTGACGGTGATTATGCCGATGCACTCATCAACGGCACCATCGACGGCAAGGAGCACCCGGGACTGAAGAACAGCAAGGGACACATCGGATTCCTGGGGCATGGCTCTGTGGTAAAATTCAGAAACATCCGTCTGAAGGAGCTGTAAGTATCTTATCCCGCCCTGAAGGCGGGTCATCAATGAATTATCAACAATTGTCAAATTATAAGCCGCTTTTTTTGAGGATGCGAACCAAAAGAACCAATTTTGACGTTTTAGTCTAATAAAGGTCAGACAGATGCGTTATTACAAAGGGCGGAACAGAACTGAAGAAAGGAAATGAAGATACTAGTCTGTGAAGATAATCAATTGGCTTTGAGAGCAATGTCAGTAGTCCTTGAACGCGAGGGTTATGATCCTGTGACTGTCAGTGACGGTAACAGGGCAATTGAAGAGCTTCGGAAGACTGACTTTGATATTGCTATTGTGGATATTCACATGCCCTACCACAGCGGCCTGGAAGTAATAAGATTCCTTCGCACCGAACTGAAGAAGCAGACGCCCGTCCTGATTGTCTCAGCCTTCAGTGACCCCCAGATGCAGCGTCAGGCCGGAGAGATGAAGGTAAGCGGATATATAACCAAGCCTTTTGATCCGGATGATCTTCTGCGGAAGATCAGGGCAGCAGTAGCAGTTGTTTAAAGGATGAGTCACAAAAAGTATATACCATTTATTTCTGCACTGATCATAATGATCATGGCTACGGGGTTGCTTAGCGGCCAGACGATTACCAACCCCGAAGACGAATATTCAAGAGTACGGTCTCTCGCATTTGAAGGCAAATATGCTGAGGCTGAACCGGCCGCACGCCTTCTTGTGAGTGAGTTTCCGGAATACGGTGATGCCCGTATTCTTCTTGGACGTATCATTGCCTGGCAGGGACGTTATGATGAGGCTGCGGCCGTCATTGACACTCTGCTTATGACTGATCCAGGCAACGGTGACGCTGCCGAAGCACTGAATGATATAAGGAGATGGTCACGTGACCGTTCACAACAGGTAACCCTGCCCACAGACATCAGAGCCGGATACCTGTTCGACACATACAGTGAGCCCTATGATCGCTTCTGGCAGGTCTTCAGCCTTGGCGCAGGACATCGCTTCTCGTGGGGTACCGCTGTGGCTGGGGTAAATTACGGACATATTAACACAGGTCCCCCGGATGAGATTTCTGACAGCGACCTTCAGTTTGCTGCGGAGGCATGGCCCGAACTCTCGAAGAGTAACTATGCATATGTAGCCTATGCCTACAGCCCCGGCCGCTGGTTCCCGAAACACAGGGCAGCCCTGGAGCTGTGGCAGTCGCTTCCTGCAGGATGGGCAATCTCTGCCGGAGTCAATTACTACTACTTTGATCATAACATCTTCCTGGGCACAGCCTCAGTTGAAAAATATCTCGGCAAATACTGGTTCGCCGCAAGGGGATACTTCCATTTCAAGGATATCGGGGTCACAACTTCATTCTTCCTTAGTGCCAGAAGGTATTTCGGCACTACGGACTACCTTCAGCTGACGGCTGGCACCGGCACTGCTCCTGACGAACCTTATGACATCATTACAGACCTTGAGAGGCAGAAGGCAACCAGTGTCAGACTCACATGGTTTGACCAGATCAGCCCACGATGGTCCTACAGGGTAGGAGCAGGCTGGTCATACGAGAAGCTGTCGGGCATAACATACCGGAACAGGTTTGAAGGCAATGTCGGACTAATAATGGGTATAGGAAAAGTAAGATGAGGATTCTGCTGACTATACTGCTGACCTTTGCCCTTGAGGGTGCCCTGCTGCCGGCACACAGCCTGCCCGGGGATTATATGCCGGACTCGGTTCCGCCTTCAGCAGGCTCAAAGAACCTGCCGGCGATCTCGACATTTCCTACCGAGCTTACTGCTGAAGGACTGGTTTCGCTGGCCGGCGGACAGTACGCCATCCAGATGGGTGCATTCGGTCGCCGTGCAAATGCCGAAGCACTTGTTCGCAGGATTGAGGAGATGACAGGTCTGACTCTCGATCTGGTTGAAGAGGATGGCCTTTTCAAGGTGTTCATCAACAGCTCACTGAGAGGCCTGGCACCCAGCATTTATATCCCGGTAGCTTTCCCCGGTGAGCCTGTAGCTAAAGCGAACCCGGTAAAAGTGACTGTGGCGGCAGTTACGGTTCCTGCAGAAGAGGCTGCCACCAATCCGGATACGATTGCAGGCGCAAATGAGACGGAGGCTGCGGCGGTACCGGAGGTGACCAACGAAGCTGAGACAATACCCGCTACGCAGATAATTCCTGCTGAAGAGATACAGGGTACGACTGTATCATCGTCATCCACTGGCGCAGAACCCACGGTGACAAAGCCGACAAAGTGGCAAAAATTCAAGAACATATTCGTTCTCAAAGGCGACAGTCCGTGGCTTACCCGGTACAATTACTTCGGGAAGTCCGTGGCCCTCGTCAATGCACTCATAATTGCAATCATTGCATCCCTGGCATCGATGCTGGCACTTCTACTTGTGATCCTTCTCAACAGGCGAAGGATGGAGAGAGAGGCAAAACTGAGGCAATACCTCCTGGAACAATACCAGTCGCTCATAATTGATTATCTCTTTGGCAACAGCGGACCCGATGCCTTCAGAAAGATTGCTTCGGATGACTACAGGAGACAGGTGCTGATTGATCAGATGATTGACGTAAGCGTTAACCTTAAGGGCGACTCAAGGGAGAAGCTTACAAAACTGTACAATGACCTGGAGCTTGACCGTGACTCCATCGCCAGGGCGCGAAGCAGACGCTGGCACAAGAAGATCAAGGGATTTCGCGAACTTGCTTTCATGGGCATCAGGGAGGGAAACGAAGAGATGGTCAACTCCCTCAACTCCAAGAATGAGATACTGAGGATGGAGGCCCAGATTGCCCTGGTACGCCTGAGCGACAATGATCATTTTGAATTCCTGTCACACCTCAGGAGGCCCTTCTCACTTTGGGAACAGATAACACTTCATGACCTGATCATCCAGCATGAGCTTCCAGTACCTGATTTTAAGCGATGGCTCGGCTCCGAGAATCCTACCGTGGTTATGTTTGCCCTCAGAATGATCAGGGAGTTCAAACAGAAGGAGGCCGAGAGCGAGATGAAGAAGGTGATGCTTCACCGTGACCCGCGCGTCAGCAAGCTGGCCGTAGAGGTGGCAGGTGATCTTGATATGAGAAGTACACTCGATACAATGAAACGGATGTACAAGTTCCAGGAGTACAACAACTGCCTTGAGATTGTAAAATCCATAGGCAAGATGCCCGATACCTCCATGCTCGGGTTCCTGAAACTGGTACTGGACAAGGAGGATGACGTACAGCTGCAGATTGAGGCAGTGAAAGCAATAGAAAACATGGGCGAAGTGGGTGTCCAGGCCCTGGTGAAGGTGATGAAGTCGGAGTACAAGAACTATAATATAATCGTCAGGCACGTGCTTGACCGCAGGATATACTGAATACCATGGGATTTATCTTTGCACATCTGATATTCTACCTGACTCTCGTACTTTTCGGGACATACCTGCTGCTTGGCATACACTCGGCACTGGCGCTGAGAAAGTACCTGCGCAAGAACAGTTATGTGAACTACAACTCTCTCGTGCTCTCTCCGCTGAGCCCGCGGATCACGATTATCGCGCCTGCATTCAACGAGGGAAAAACAATCATCGACAACGTCAGGACACTGCTGTCGCTCTATTACAATAACTTCGAGGTTATAATTGTCAATGACGGCTCAACTGATGATACCTTTGAAAAGATAAGGGATTCATATGAGCTTGTCAGGGTCAACTACTATTTTGATTACCGTATCCCCTGCGAGAGAATACGTGGTGTCTATCGCTCCAAGGACCCTGCCTATAACAGGCTTACTGTTATTGACAAGAACAACGGCGGCAAGGCTGACTCGCTCAATGCGGGTATTAACATCAGCCGCAGCAACCTGATAGTTACAATTGATGCCGACTCGATAATAGAGCCCGATTCCATTCTCAAGCTCGTCAAGCCGTTCCTTGAGGAGAAGGAGAAGAAGGTCATCGGCACGGGCGGTGTGATACGTATCGTCAATTCATGCGATATCGAGCGTGGTCACATCCGGCAGATCAACCTCCCGAAGAAATTTCTGCCCCGGCTGCAGGTGCTCGACTACACCCGTGCATTCCTTCTGGGCCGCATGGCGTGGAGCCATCTGGACGGGCTGATGCTTATTTCCGGCGCAATGGGAATGTTTGACCGCGAGACGGTCATCAGGGCCGGCGGATACAACGTCAAAACCGTGGGCGAGGATATGGAACTGGTCCTCAGGATGAGGCGCTATATGGCTGAACACAAGGAGAATTACGAAGTCACATATATACCTGATCCGCTCTGCTGGACCGAGGTGCCGTCAGACCTTAAATCTATGCGCAAACAGCGTACAAGATGGACAAGAGGGCTGATTGAATCCCTCTGGTCACACCGCAAGATGATGCTTAACAGCCGGTATGGAAAGCTGGGCATGCTGGGTTATCCCTACTGGCTCATGTTCGAGTGGGCAGCTCCGCTGATAGCCTTCCTGGGGATCGTCTATTCGATTTACCTGGGTGTGACAGGCGCTCTGAACTGGCCCTTCTTCCTGTTGCTCTTCCTCTTCGTCTACAGTTTCGCAGTTAGTCTGACCACGTGGGCCGTGCTTTTCGAGGAGATAACCTTCCACAAATACCGGAGAAAGCGTGATGTGCTGAGGCTGATCGGCACTGCCATGCTTGAGCCGTTCTTCTATCCTGTGCACACCTATTTTGCGGTCAGGGGCAACCTTGAGTCGCTTCGCGGTAAGAAGGGCTGGGGAAAAGCTGAGAGAAGCGGCTTCACGAACAAGAAAAAGCCAGCAACAGGCAGCTAGCTGCCTGTTGAGGCATTAGCCATCAGGCAGTAGGCAGTAGTGAGATTTTTGCATGACAGGCAGTCACCGCAATTAATTGCCAACACTCTTGCCTATTGCCTATTGCCTACTGCCTATTGCCTGAAACAACCATTAATCCAAATAATCCGGTATTGCTGCCAGCCCGGCCTCTATGACATGCAGCGAGGCTTTCTCCCTCTCAACCGTCTTTGGCACTGTAAGCCATTTGGGCCAGCTGTACCTGTTGGTGGCATTCGTCACCGTACCATTGTGCCATACTGATACCGCAATGCCGTCAGACTGTGCGGTGATGATCTCGAAATTATAACCGCCATCGTATGAGACAGCACCATCGTTGACAGTCATCTGTGTCGGATCAAAGAAATGAAGCATTGTCCATGGCAGCCGGATATTGATCTTTCTGCCATTCCAGGCTACCGCCGCCCTGTTGCCTTCGGTGAAGGATGATGCATGTTCAAGCGGCACCTTGCCGATATCCTGATAAGTCAGCTCGAAGCCGTCATTTATCCACCGCATCACCTTCCATGGCTCACCGTCGGTTGTGGTGCTCTTGAATTCCTGCAGTGCAAGGTTGGTCAGGTTGAACCGCACTGTCAGTCCGTTCATGTCATACGCCTGGGTCACATGATGCAGCGCTGTATCATCCTCCAGTGCAAAGGTAAGAAGGAACTCCGCCCTGTTGCCCAGCACGGCCCCTCCGGGAAGAGTCGATTCTCCCGTATTACCAAGGTAAGTGTCAAAAGCCACCATGAATTCATCAGTCGGCGTCAGATCAGCGGCAGCAGTGATCTCAAGATAGAGAAATCCCTCATCGTGGGTGGCCCTGACTGAACTCAGGGGACCGGCTGGCTGATCTGTATTATATGGAACGAACGGAGGCGTCTCTTTCTGGTCAAAGGCCAGCAGGCCAAAGCACTGCTCCGGTGATGTCTCGTTGTGCCACAGCTGCCTGGTAGGCACTGTCTCAGGTCCGGAGCCGACACCGTAGGCTTCCTGGTAAAGCACAATCCATGTCCGCTTGAACCACTCATCCATCCATGCAAACATGAATCCCCCGGCACAACCGGCGTCAATCATGTTATGCAGCATGCGCATGTTTTTTTCGCCCTGCTGTCTTTCCGAATAGCCGCCGTGGTGCATCGAGCTGTACGACTGATGTGCACTGCCCCAGCTGGAGGGAACACCGAACTCGGCAATCACAAGCGGCATCGAGGAGTAATGGTTCTTCATGGCGGTGAGATACCCGAGGTAGCTGTTGGGTCCCTGGCTGTCACTGAAGCCCAGGTAGGAGGGTTGCTGGCTGATGAAGTTCGGATAGTAGGGATAGGCGTGATAGCTCGCGAAGAGCCCGGGTCCGCCGTTACGGCTGATCTTTGTTATGTCAAATGATGCAACATCCTCGTCAGTGAAAATCTCAGTAGGGTGCTCCAGCGGGTCAAGCGTAGGCCAGCTCGAAAAGCTGACAGGCCTGCTGACTGAATATCTCTGCTGCTCAAACACAACCACCCGGTCAAGCATCTCGGCAATGAAGGCTTCTGCAGCCGTGCTTCCGCTGATGCTGAACCGTGTGCCGGAGTAGGATGCAGTGCCAGGATGAAACTTGTTGGTGGAGTCTATCTCCTGCGGCGCCACCTCGCGACCGATTATGTATCCTGCGGTCCATTGTGAGACGTCGGTCCTGTATATGCCGTATGACTTACCGTATCTGAAGGCGATGTCGGCGTTGCCGTTTATGCAGTCTATAACCTCGGATATCTCCGAGCTGAATGCTGATCGTCTCCTGATCAGATCATAAGCCAGAGGATCACTGCCGTCCTCAATCTCCTCAAGCCATATCCCCTGGAAGAGCAGCAGCGGTCTCTCCTGGTGACGTTGGTTGTATTCTGCCAGCTTTTCATAGAAGACAGGAGGATGGAGGGTGTAGACCCTGACTGTATTGAATCCTGCATCAGCAATCCTTTCAATCCACCTCTCATATGTTTCGGGATCGATGGCGTAGGCTATCTCACCGGGGAAATAGCCAGGAGGGGAGGACCCGAGATTTATACCCTTGAGGATCATTGGGTTGTACTCGTCGTCACTGTACCGTGCGATGTGGTTGCCAGCCACGGTAAATGGCATTGGGTTCTTATGGGTGAGGACAAAGTCGATCACCGTATCACGTGCCAGTGTGATGTCTGTCAGCCTCACAGGATAGTAGTCCGCGGCGGTTACCTCCGCACTCACCGGGAAGCGCAGCGTGGACTGGGGAAGAGGCTCTGCCGGCGGCAGCATGACCGGTTCCAGTCCACTGCCCGAGGATAGGGCACCGCTGGTGGCCGATTTCACGAGCCTGCCGCTGTATGATCTTCCTTTAAAGGTCAGGGCATAGATGTAAAGACCGGCACTGACCGGCGCATTGTTGGCTCCGCAGCCGTCCCAGATGGCATTATAGCTTCCCGGGGCCACTCCGGGAAAGACCAACACCCTTACTTTTTCACCGTTGAGGTTATAGATGGTGAGCATCACGTCCCCGTCAGTGTTGATAATAAATGGTATGTTGACACTGTTGTCAAAAGGATTGGGATAGGGTCTGCCTGCACTGAACTCTCCAGCGACATCGCTGTAATAACCTGTGATCCTCACTGAATAGCGGCCGTCAGTACCGGTCACAGCCCTGAACTCCCTGGTATTCAGGAAGAAGGATACCCTGGCGTTCATTACTGGTACCCCTGTGCCGTCCGAAACGGTTCCTGTCACAGTCACCTCTTCAGCACGGGCGGCCGTCAGAAAAAAAAACAGGCATATAATGCTTATAGTAAGTCTGTTATGATGCGCGTCCAACATGGTCATTCTGCAAGATTCTTTGAGGGTGAGTAGCTGTTTCCTTCAAATGTAGCACAAAGCGGGGTTAATTTTAAGGGAATTTTTCAACAACCCCCTGATATTTGTCTATATTGAAGGAAATCCATACTTTTATGCTTTGCTGCGGTTTGATGCCCATGGAAAAGATAGAAATCAGGGAGACTCCGAAAACCCCGTCGGTATTGTTTGATCCGGAGCAGGGTCTCTTTGAGATCAGGGGAAAATCCATACCGGAGAACTCAAACAGTTTTTACATGCCGCTTCTTCTCTATGTTGAGAAATATGGCCACAACCCGGCACGCAGGACTGTTCTCAGCGTAAGGTTCGAGTTCTTCAACACCAGCTCATCACACAGGATACATGCGCTTTTCAAGCGATTTGAGAGAATCAGTCAGGCTGACAGTGAGGTGCTTATAAAATGGTACTGTGAGAAGGGAGATGAGAGCATGCGTGATGCAGGAAGGGATTTCAGAACCATACTCCAGGTGCCCTTCGAAATAATCGAGGTGGATGAGCTCTGAATTTTTATTTCCCCCTGCGCAGAATAAAAAAATCTCTATTTTTAGGATCTGAGAATTAACCGGATGGCTCTTAACTATATCTGGATAGCTTTTTTTCTGATTGGATTTCTCTTTGCCCTTGGTCAGCTGATCTTTAGCGGTGATACTGAGATATTCAACCGGATTGTTGATTCTACCTTCGCCAGCGCAAAAACGGGTTTCGAGATCTCGCTCGGTCTCACAGGCGTTCTCACACTGTGGATGGGACTGATGCGCGTTGGCGAGAAAGGCGGTGCGGTCAGACTTCTCTCGAGGGCTATCGGACCCTTCTTCAGGAAGCTCTTTCCCAAGCTCCCGGCAGAGAGCCCTGCCAACGGATCGATGATGCTCAACGTGGCTGCAAACATGCTCGGCCTCGACAACGCTGCCACCCCGATGGGACTGAAGGCGATGAAGGAGTTGCAGGAGCACAATCCGGATAAGGAGGTGGCATCGGATCCCATGATAATGTTCCTGGTTCTTAATGCTTCGGGACTATGCCTCATCCCGGTCACTATAATGGTTTACCGTGCACAGCTGGGGGCCGCCAATCCGGCTGACGTATTCATCCCCATACTCATATCTACCTACATTGCAACCCTTGCCGGGCTGATCAGCGTGGCCATAGCGCAGAAAATCAATCTTTTCAACAGGGTGGTGATTGCATACCTGGGCGGTCTCACAGCAATTATTGCGGGGATTGTCTGGTATTTCAGTACACTGCCGCAGGAACAGATCAACCTGATTTCCACCTTTGCAGCCAACTTCATACTGTTCAGTATCATAATTTCTTTCATCGTGATGGCGATGGTGAAGAAGGTCAATGTCTATGAGACCTTCATCGAGGGAGCAAAGGACGGTTTCAAGACTGCAATCACAATCATTCCATACCTGGTGGCGATACTGGTTGCCATCGGTGTTTTCCGGGCATCCGGTGCCCTGGATCTGCTTGTCGACGGCATAACGGCTGTGGTTGCATGGATGGGACTCGATACCTCTTTCACGGAGGCATTGCCAACAGCACTGATGAAGCCGCTCAGCGGCAGCGGTTCCAGGGGAATGATGATAGATGTCATGACACAGCACGGAGCTGACTCGTTTGTTGGCAGGCTGGCTTGCTGCCTTCAGGGTTCCACAGACACGGTATTCTATGTGCTCGCCGTCTACTTCGGCTCCGTCGGGATCAAGAATTCCCGCTATGCCGTGATATGCGGGCTGACAGCCGACATCGTGGGCAGTATTGCAGCAATATTCATTGCATACCTCTTCTTCGCCTGACCTGCAGTTTTTTTTGCTGACGCGAACACCAATTTCCGGCCCAAGTTGTATTTTTGCCGCACTTATTAAACATTGTGGCTTTATTGCCACCGTGTTATTCGATGATCTTAAAGAATTAATTTTCGCCATAATGGGACGCGCATTTGAATATCGCAGGGCTTCCAAGGAAGCCAGATGGGACAAGATGTCAAAACTCTTTCCGAAACTTGCCAAGGCAATCACAATGGCAGCGAGGGAGGGGGGCACCGACCCGGAGATGAATCCCCGCCTCCGGACCGCTATTCTGAACGCCAAGGCGCAGAATATGCCAAAGGATAATATCAAGGCTGCAATTGAACGCGCTGCGGGGAAGGATACGGCCGACTATGCCGAGATCACCTACGAGGGAAAGGGCCCTCACGGAGTGCTTTTTATGGTAGAGGCTGCCACTGACAACAACACACGCACGGTGGCCAATATACGGGCATACTTCAGCAAGAACGGCGGAACGGTTGTTCCCACGGGATCCCTTGAGTTCATGTTCTCACGCAAGGCGGTTTTCGAGCTTGACACACCGGAGAATCTTACCCGTGACGACCTTGAACTTGAACTGATTGAGGCCGGCCTGGAGTCGCTTGAAGAGTATGATGATATGTGGTACGTATATGGCGACTACACAAATTTCGGCTCTCTTGCTAAAGCGCTGGAGGATAAGGAAATAGAGGTAAAGAGAGCGTCTCTGAAGCGGATCGCCCTCAATCCCGTCACCCTCAGCGAGGAGGAGATGGCGGATGTTGAAAAGCTGATAGACCGCATAGAGGATGACGATGACATTCAGGCGGTCTATACCAACATAGCCTGAGGATTTGCGATTTGCGAATTGCGAATTGCGATTAGTCAATGCTGGTTCAACCTTTTTCTTTTTTCCCGGAAATCAGGGATAATCCTTCCCAGCAGTGCATAGTATTCCTTTCCGTGATTGTGGTGCACCAGGTGGCACAGCTCATGGATTATCACATAATCAATCAGTTCCGGATCTTTTTTCATCAGTTCCCTGTTCAGCCAGATGGCCCCTCCTGAATGGCAGGTACCCCACCGGCGCCTCATCTTCCGCACGCTGACTGTGCCCGGCGCCGGTAAGAGTGCTGAGTGAGCTGCAGCAAGTTCCCTTGTCCTGACCGGAAGGTACGACTTCGCCTCACGCAGATACCATGCTTCGGCCATGCCGGCCAGTTCCTCCGGTCCGTCTCCATCCCTGGCAGTCAGAATCAGTCTCACCTGGTCATGGCTGGCCCTTCGGACGGCACCACGGGTCACCTGTACCGTAAGCTGTCTTCCCATGAATGGAACCATCCCGCCATCAGTGGCTGCTACCGGTGTTCCGGGAGGGGTGAAGCCCTTGAGCCTGTTAAGTTGTTTCTCAATCCATCCTGCCTTACCGGCGGCAAATCTCATCAGCACCCCGGCCGGTACGAGCCATGGAGCCCGAATGATAAGAGTTCCTCCGGGACGAACATATAAAGCTACTGTCCGCCTCGATGACCTGATGATCTCAACTTCAACATCACCGGTCGGCAGGGAGAGGGTTCGCTTACCCATGGCAGCTGGCTGCGGTAATTTACTGCTTACCTTGACCAGCAGGAGGGAAAACTGGCTGTGATGCAACCCTGTACCCGGTCAGGAATCCTGCCCTGGACACCTTTACAAGCTTCTCAAAATCAATGAATTCATAATCATCACTGGGCTTGTGGTAGTCCTTGTGCAGCCCGGTAAAGAAGAAGAGAACAGGGATTTTCTTACGGTAGAACGGATAGTGGTCAGAGCCAGAGAAGTGCGTTCCCTTGCCATCATCAATGGGATGGATTTCCTGCTCCACACAGGCCTCGGTGGCTTTGGCTATAAGATCGGGACAATCGGCCCCGTGAATGATCCTGATTGTATCCCTTCCGGTTATGTCTATCTCTCCCGTAAGTGATGCCCCCACATCCGTATCGCGACGTGACCGTCCTATCATGTCAAAGTTTATTGCAGCCACGGTTTTCTCCAGCGGAAAGAACGGATTCTCGGTATAATAGGTCGATCCGTGCAGACCTTCTTCTTCGCCGGTGGTCCAGATGAAGATGGCGCTCCGTGCCGGCTTCTTTTTCAGGGCAGAGAAGGCTGATGCTATGTTAAGCAGTCCCACGCTTCCTGACGCATTATCATTGGCGCCGTTGTAAATGTTTCCCGATGCATCCTTCCCAACGTGGTCATAATGGGCTGTGAACATTACGGCTTCGTTCTTCAGACTCGCGTCTGAACCTTCTATATAGCCAACAATGTTGTTGCTGATAACAGTGTCTTTGACAACGTTAATATCAATATATGTTCTCAGGTCAGGGACCACAAACGAGGCCGGCTTACGGCTTGTGGCAATGCTGTCCTGCAACTCCTTGAGCGTAAAGCCTGAGGGTTGCAGCATCCTGTCGGCCATCTCCATTGTGATGGCATAAGCGTTCAGGGTAAAGCTGAACACCTGCTTCCTGAAAAGGGGTACCAGCTCATATGTTGATCCCATTGCCAGCAGATCGGCGGAGATGTCACTGCCCAGGGCAGGGTCGGCCACAAACAGTACCGCCTTTGCCTGCTGGAGCATAATCATCGGCAGCTTGCGAGCTTCGGTCATCTCGCTGATGCCCGAGCCTGGTTCAGGCATCCCGGATCCTTTGACCTCCGGAACCCTGGTCATAACTATCACTATGCGGTCCTTCACCGAAATACCGGCAAAATCGTTGTACTTTTCCTTGCTGTTTGTATAACCGTAGCCTGCGAAGACCACCTCCCCATTGAGCCTGACGGTGTCACTTGGAGCCATCAGAGTTACAAGGTCAGCTGAATGGATGAAATATGCATTTGTATCCCTGAGGGTTATCTTAGCCTCACCGGGGACGGTTGTTACCCGGAGGTATTCCAGTGGCTGGAAAAGGTCATTCTGTCCCGGAAGAGGTTTAACGCCGGCTTTAAGAGCTTCCTCACGGATGTACACGGCAGCTGCGTTGTTGCCGTCACTGCCAGTCCGCCTTCCCTCCAGGTTGTCCGATGAGAGAAACTTCATATGTGCCTCTGAGTCTTCCAGGTTGATTACCCGAAGAGCCTCCTTCTGCGGATATGCCGGCAGAGCAGCCAACAGGGCAGCTGCTACGATTACAGATTTTAGTTTCATGCTTTGATCAGAATTTAGGAAAAGGCAAAGTTAAGGAAATGCTTAATCGGTTGTTATCGTCAGGATAACAATTTCAGGCGGCATAAAGAACCGGGCGGCCATACCCATGGTGCCGAGGCCGGTGGAGACGTACAGGTGGCTTCCGCGAAACTCATATAACCCTCTCCATTGCTCGTGGATCAAAGCAGACGGAGACCATCCTCTGCCCGGCAGTCCAACCTGAAAGCCATGAGTGTGACCGGCAACCGTAAGATCAGGAAGACGTCCTGCAACGGATGATAATAGCCAGCCTGCAGGGTCATGAAGCAGAAGAATCGTAAAAAGGCTGTCTGGTATTGGCGCCAGGACTTTTTCAAAATCCCCGTAGTGCATATCAAGGCGGTGACCATGGCTTGCCACACCTGCGATGGCAATATTCTTTCCACGGTGGCTGATGACTGCTGCCGAATCCCTCAGCAACGTGTATCCCGATGATTCAATATTCAGCTTCACCATTTTCAGGCATTCTGCGCCGTAACCCTCATCATATCCCGGGTAATATGTGCCGTCGTCGTGATTGCCCTCAACTGCAAAGGCTCCTGCCAATGCCTTCGCCTTGCGCAGAATAGTATCACTCTCACCGAATTCCTGCCAGCCGAAAGTGATGAAATCACCTGTATTCAGGATCAGGTCAGGATGCTCGTCGCTGACCATCTGCATGGCTCTGTCAAGTCTTTTATAGCTGTCATGCCATGAGGATATGTGGATATCGGCAATGAGTGCAATCTTCATACCGTCCAGTGCAGGATCGAGGCCAGCCACGGTCACTGTCTGGCGGACGGTTTTTATATCCAGTCTCTGCCGGAAGTAGCCGTCGGCCACGAGCAGTGTCAACAGAGTAAAAATCAATGTATTGGCAATGCCGGTAGTGCCGGATTTCCTTCCTCTCAGCAGCGATACAAGCCGGATGAGAAGTGTTACCGTAAGGCAGGCAGCTGAGGCAGCGACAAGCAGTGCAGCCATTGCTCCCAGCTGAATCTGACGGAAGGCGTTGGCCGGATCTGCAAATTCGCCGCGATAAAGAACAATTCTGAACAACAGGAGCAGGAACAGGATGGTTACAGCGGCCTTGATTACCAACACCGTAGCCCTGAAAATTCTGTTTCTTCCTTTCATCTCCTTCAGGATGATGAACCACAGAAACAGGTCTGCAATAAACAGTATGAGGTAAAACAGCACCTTTTTACTTTTGGACAAAAATAGCATTCTCGTTGATATGGTGGTGAAGAAGTGCTATTTGGCGTATTTTTGTTACATGGTCACAGTTGAAATTATTCCGGGAGACAGCGTTCCTGTCAGGCTGTCTTATGTAGTCATTGCTGCACGACATGACGGAGGCTGGCTGTTTGTAAGACATCGCAGAAGGGGCGGATGGGAGATGGCTGCCGGTCACCCCGATGAAGGAGAGGAAAGTATTGAGGCGGCTGTGAGGGAGCTGACTGAGGAGACGGGAGCGCTCGATTTTATGATGGAGCCGGTTACATACTATTCAGTGGATGCGGGCAATGGAAAGCAGTTTGGCAGATTGTTCCTTGCGGAGGTGCGAACGCTGGGAGAACTTACTGACAAAGATGAGATAGAAGGAGTAAGGGTGTTCCGGAGGAGGCCTCGCAACCTGTCGTTGCCGGAGGTGATGGCATTCCTGTACGGTGTTGCCAGGCGGCATGTTGAAGGTCTGAGAGTCTGAGGGTCTGAGAGTCTGAGGGTCTGAGGGTCTGAGGGTCTGAGGGTCTGAGAGTCTGTCGCTGCGCTCCGTCTTGTGGTATTGCTGTCATGAGGTCATGCGGTCCAGGGGATTGGAGGTTCTGTTCTTTGGCTGCAGAACGGCAGGGCAGCGGGACTTTTAGACTTTCCGACCTTCCGACTTTCAGACTCTCAAATATAGTCTATGCTTACCTGCTTCAGCCACTTGTCCTCCAGGAGGCGGGCGATGCGCTTCACCACGGTACGGCGTATCTCCAGGTCTACCGGTAGCGTCGGATCCTGGTGAGCCACATTGATGCGTGTTCCTACAATAAAGTTGATCTCGTCACTCTCCATAATCATCCTGACAATCTTGTCAGCCGGTCCTTTGCCCAGCTTGACACTGCTCTTGTATCCCTTAAGCAGTTCATTGACTTTCTGAAGGGTGAGAATCCCCTCGGTGACCAGATCGACACCCTCCATGAAACTCTCCGGAGGCAGGTCGGGGTCTTCAAATATAAGTTCATCAACTATCTTGCGGTTCAGCTCGCGGGCAACTATATCAGCCGTTGTGCCTCCGCACAGGATTACCTTGCCGTTATAGCCGGTGACCATGGCAGCAAGGTCCTTATCCTTCTCCTCATCATATGGCGGGCCGGAGCATATCAGCAGCTTCCGTGGCTCCCTGAAATAGAGTATCGCGCATGAAATGTCATCCTTTGCCTCATAATTGTCGTGCTTGTAGGCCATGTTGACAATCTTCCCGGCCAGTACCGACGCTGAGATGGAGGGCTCGTTAGAGACCAGTGAAAGAGCATACTGCTGCACATTGTCACGCTCCCAGCCAAGAGGCCATGCCGCCGATCCCATACCGCTCTGCGCCACGCCGTCGGAGAGAAGGATGATACGGTCTTCCTTCTCGGGATAGAAGGTGCATTTGTGCAGCCTTTTACCGGCGTTTTTGCCCTTGTCCAGCACCACATCGCGCCATCCCGGCTCAAAGGGTTGATTACCTTTGAGGATTATACAGCGGGGGTTGTCATACTCAAGTATGTTTGCCCGTCCGTCGCTCTCAAGGTCTACTATTGAAAAAGTAGCATAGCTGATCTTCCTTTCCGAGCAGACCGGCAGGGTATTCATAATAATCTCTGCGATACGGTCAGGCTCCTTGTGCTCCTTGGTAAAGTTCAGGGCCATCGTGGAGGTGAGAGTAGCCAGAATGTTGGCCTTGACCCCGTGCCCCATGCCGTCAGACAAAACGGTGATGATCCGGTTCTCCTCACGCACGTTCTCTGAGAGGAAGACATCGCCGCAGATGCGTTCACCGTGATGGTTCCGCTGCTGGCTGTTAACCTCTATGAAGAACTCTCTCTCCATTCCTGCCGAAGGATTATTTTCCCGGTGCATTCTTCTTCTGGCGGAATGATTCAACTATTGAGTTCAGCATCTTCTCGGTGTCCGATGCGCCCTCACCAAGCAGGAATCCGATCTTCTGAACCATCTCGAGGTTTTTGTCTATGACGTCGGAGACCCTGTTGATAACCTCCTCGCGCTGCACCTCGGGTGAGAAGAGGTCGCGTATCACTGCCCCGGCGATCCTGTTCTGACGTATCGGAAAGATGGAGATGTTGAACATGCGGTCCTCGAGCTGCACGTCGCGACTGATGACCGATTCGTTTTCACGTAAAACGAAGGAGAAGATGTTATAGACATTGAACGGAAGGAGTGTTTTAAGATCGGCCCCGCGAAGGCCGGGGATTATCTCGGCTATTGTCTTGGCGTCCTCGCCGATGATCTCAAGGAACCGTTCGTTGGACTGAAGTATCTTGAGCTCGTTGTCCACTATGACCACCCCGTTGGGCAGCTTGTTGAGCATACTGTTCATTGTGTCGGAAGCATCCTGTGCCGCATCCTTCTCTCGCATGGCCTGTTCTTCGGATTCCTTAAGTGCCTTCTTTGTCTCGGAGAGCTTCTTGTTCGTCTGTCTCAGGGTCTCTATATACTCCTGTTTATTGCGCAGGTTGTAGGTGTGGCACATCTCCGGCACGGCAAGGCCCTTGGCGACCGTTGAGGCGAATTCACGGCACGATCCATAACCGCATGCATTGCAGTTGAGCTCCTCGGCGCGGTGGTCCTTGCCGATGATCTTCATCACCTCCGTAATAGCTTCCGGCGACGGTTCGGGAATACGCTGGTCATTGGCCGCAAAGCTGCGTGTGAGATCAAGTTTTGACCATCGGTCCATATCAGCCTGCCATTGTTTCTTGTCAAGTGCCTCCACGCGCTTCTCGGCGTACTGTTTTACAAGTGACCGGCGTCTGAAACGTTCGTCGTGACGAATCATGCCCGGTCCCAGCATGCATCCCGGACAGAAGAAGAGGTTGAAATGATGCCTGATAGTATCAATGTGATGATCAAAGTCGTTGATTGCCTCCCTCACATCCTCGGCACCGGATGCTGTAATAACGTGACTCGAGACCAGGTCGCGCTTGATGCCTGCTGCCTGCAGAATGCCGGCAGGGTAGGGGTAGAGAGCACCCCAGTTGCCGTAGGGGGGATCAAACTCAGCCATCTTGACAGTCTTTTCCTGTATCCCGTTCTCCTCGAAGAGCTGACGTATCTCAATAAATGTAAGCACTGCCTCCACCAGATTTTTGCCCCTGTAGAGCTCAGCTTCAGCCTTTATGTCAATACAGGGACCGATGAATACATTCGCCACATCCTTGCCGTAAAGATCACGCGTCACCATGGCTGTGGCGATGGTTGGTGATACCAGCGGGGCAAGGTTGGGTACAAGGTGCGGATGGTACTTCTCAACCATCTCCACAATCGACGGGCAGTTGGCGGTGATATAGTACTTGCCGCTCGATTCCTCGAAGAGTTTTTTATAGGCAAATGCGACCAGGTCAACACCGAAGGAGACTTCATGCACATGCGTGAATCCCAGCTTCCGGATCATGCCTACGAACTTACGGTAATCGGTGATGTCATCAAACTCCGATGCTATGCTCGGGGCAATCAGGGCTGCCGTTGGGCGGCCCGACTGCAGCAGATGCTTCACATGGCTCCTTGAATCCCTGAATTCAATGGCCCTGGGAGAGCACGAGAGGAAACAGAGACCGCACCCGATACACCTGTCGGCAATGATCACCGGATGAGCCCTCTCGGGCTTCACCTCGATAGCATTTACCGGGCATACCCTTACACAGGAGTATGAGTTGCGGCACTTATCCTCATTTATATATATTACCTGATCAGGAATCTTCATAATCAATGCGTTCTGTTTACCTGCCCGTTCATACAAGCTCCTTCTCCAGGATCTTTTCAATATCCTGCAAGCCAACGCTTGTAAATGTCTTCCCGTTGATAATGATAAAGGGACCCTCGCTGCAGCGGTTCATGCAGCGTGCACCCTTCAGCACCACCTTGTCATCGAGATGGTTCTTCCTGAGATACTCCCTCAGTACCTGCACCACCTCCCTGTTTCCTCTTGAGAAACAAGAGCTTCCAAGGCAAATCTCAATGTTGTACGACTGTCCCAAGAGATTCGGTCTTTAGTTGATACTCATTCAAAAGTAATACAAATTTAATCGCATTCACAACGCGGAACCTCTTTTCAGTCATTCTTTGTTAATAAAATAACAATGTTTTTGAAATAACAATTAAAATAATTAGCTTTGTATTGGTCTGAAAAGTCGGATCATTTTAATAATGAGTAAGATAGATGATATACTGAGCCGGTACCGCGAAGGGAGTCATGAGAACCTTATTCCCATCCTTCAGGATGTGCAGGAGACAGAGGGATATCTCTCTGAGAATGCAATAGTAAGCATCGGCAGATTCCTGCATATGTCTACCACCAAGATATATGGTCTGGCAACATTCTACGACCGTTTCCGGTTTGTGCCTGCCGGTCGGGTGCACATGCGGATCTGCAACGGGACAACCTGTTTCATAAACGGCTCATCCGCCATTGTGACAGCTGTCCGTGATGCCCTGGGAATTGAGCCGGGACAGACGACCCGTGACGGCAGATTCAGCTATGAGCTTACAGCCTGCCAGGGCGGCTGCAACGAAGGCCCGGTAATATGTGTGGGTGAGAACTACTTCGTCCATATTCATCCGGAGAAAGTACCGGAATTGATTTCAAAACTCAAAGCGCTGGCTGACCTGAAATGAAACAGATGGCTTATACTGATAACAGGGAATTTCTTGTCAGGGAGGTGCTGCTGCACGCATCGGACACCCTTCAGGCAGAGACGGAGAAGAGGCTGGCAGAGATACGCCGCGACAAGCCATCGGTGCCGGTCATTTATGTGGCATCAGGGTCAGCGGCAATAATAGCTGGAGGGAACGCCACTGCGGCTGCCGCCAGGCTTTACCTGGAAGAGATGGGGATCAAGGGACAGGTGGTAATGACTGGCTGTCACGGACCCGCTGCCTTCGAGCCCATGCTTTGTGTTCACCTGCCAGGGAAAAACAAGCTCCTCTTCAGAAATATCACCGAGGATAAGGTGGAGCCACTCCTCAACGGGGTCTTCCATAAAGACATGCCGGGTGAGGATCTTGTGGGACAGTCCGGCAGTTTCGGATTCGAAGCGTGGCATGACATTCCTTTCATGGATGATATTCCCTTCTTCAGGCTGCAGAAGAGGGTGGTTCTCAGCAACTGCGGGTTCTATGACCCGGAGAGCATCGAGGAATATGTAGCCCGCGGGGGATACAGGGCATTTCTGAAGACAATACGCAACTACACTCATGAGGAGGTATGTGACATAGTTGAGCGAAGCGGTCTGCGGGGGCGCAGCGGCGGCGGGTTCCTCACCGGGCTCAAGTGGAAGTATGCACTGAATTCTGCCTCGGACAACAGGTATCTCATCTGCAACGCCAAGGAGAGCGATCCCGGGTCCTATGCTGACAGATCAGTGCTGGAGGGTGATCCCCACCGGCTGATCGAGGGCATCTGCATTGCCTCATATGCAATTGGTGCCTCCAACGCTGTCATCTACCTTAAAACCGGATCGCCGCATCCTCTGGCAAGGCTGCGCAAGGCACTCGCCGCCGCCGCGGAGTTCGGGGTTACCGGGCATAACATCCTCTCCAGCGGATATAACCTTGACATAGTGATACGCGAGGAAGCAGGCGCCTTTGTCTGCGGTGAGGAGACTGCACTCATAGCTTCTCTCGAGGGCAAACGCGGCATGCCGGAGCTGAAACCTCCGTACCCCACATCCAGCGGCCTGTACAGCAAACCCACAGTCATCAATAACGTTGAGACACTGATGAACGTACCCCTCATCATGTCGCACGGACCTGAGTGGTTCCGCTCCATGGGCACAGAAGGGAGCAAGGGAACGAAGCTCTTCTCCCTGGGTGGCAGGGGCAGATATACAGGCCTCATCGAGGTGGAGATGGGAACCACCTTCAGAACAATAGCTGAAGGCATTGCTGACGGCATCAGGGACGGAAAGGCCCTTAAGACCCTTCAGATAGGAGGGCCGTCAGGCACATTCATCACAGAAAGCAATCTTGACCTGCCGGTCGATTTTGACGTGCTCCGTGAGAACGGAATTGCAATGGGTTCGGGCGGGCTTATCATTATAGACGAGACCACCTGTCTCGTTGATTTCGTAAGGTACTACATGGAGTTCATACACCGTGAGAGCTGTGGCAAGTGCATCCCCTGCCGTGAGGGTACCGGGCGTATGCTCGAGATCCTCGAGAACGTGGTCCGCAAGCCTCATACGGAGGATTCCAACGCCACCCTCGAGAGGTTCAAGGGCGTGATGCAGCTCGAGACCATCGCTTCGGTGATGAAGGATACTTCGCTGTGCGGGCTGGGTCAGACAGCTCCGAATCCTTTCATCAGCGCCCTCGCCAACTACCGCGAGGAGTTCGAAGAGCATATCTTTGACCGCCGTTGCCGTGCCAATGTCTGCCGCGGGCTGAGAACCTTCAGTATCGATGTGGAAAAATGCACCGGCTGCACCGTCTGTGCTGCCAAATGCCCGGTCAATGCAATCTACGGCACCAGGTTGCAGCCCTTCTTCATCGTTGAGGACAAGTGCATCGGATGCGGTGTGTGTTATGATGTTTGCAAGTTCAGCGCCGTTACAGTAAAATAAGCCATGCAGTTCACTATAGAAGTAAATAACAAGAGCATCAGGGCGGAGAAGGGTGAGACCATCCTCTCAGCGCTCAACCGTAACGGTATTATAATTCCCACCCTGTGCCGCATGGCGGAGTTCACCCCAACGGGTGCGTGCCGCATGTGCGTGGTGGAAGTGGAGGGTCGTGACCGCCTGGTAACCGCCTGCTCGGCTCCGGTGGAGGAGTGGATGAAGATAAAAACCCACTCCCCGCGAGTCATCAGGGCCCGCAAAACCATTGTGGAGCTGTTGCTCTCCAACCACCCGGATGACTGTCTCTACTGTGACCGTAACCTCGACTGTGAGCTTCAGCGCCTCTCAGACGAGATGCAGGTAAGGGAACGGCGCATACGCGGAAGTAAGATCAAGCCCCGACGCGACCAGTCCAGCCCGGCCATTGTACGCGAACTTTCCAAATGCATACTCTGCGGCCGCTGTCTCAGGGTGTGCGAGGAGGTTGTCACCGCCACCTCAATAGACTTTATCGGCCGCGGCAGGTACACTCACGTGGGACCGGCCATGGACCGCGATTTCAACTTCTCGAGCTGCATTCACTGCGGGCAGTGCGTACTGGTCTGCCCAACCGGCGCGCTCCATGAGAAGCACTACCTCACCGAGGTGCAGGAACAGCTTAGCAAGAGCGACGTGACAAGAGTGATACAGTATTCACCTCTGGTACCCTCCGCACTTGCGGAAGAGCTGGGAATCAAATACAGTCGCGACTTTGACAGGCTGCTCAATGCTGCTCTCAGGAAAACCGGGTTTGATAAGGTTTATCTCTCAGGAACAGGAACGGATATCCTGATTACCGAGCTTGCTGATGCAATCATAGAAGCCGGGGATAAGCCTGACAAAAAGCCTCTTATTGTCTCGGCATGCCCTGCATGGGCCAAGTACTGCGAGCAGTTCACACCCGAACTGCTGCCCTACCTCTCAACCCTGAAAACACCTCAGCAGATATCAGGGGCAATCATTAAGTCGGTGGTGCCTGTAACCGATGAGAAACCCCGGCTCTATACGGTATCAGTCACCCCCTGCACCGCCATGAAATTCGAAGCCAGGCGTGACAGTATGACCAGGAAGGGGATAAGCGATATCGATACGGTTCTGACAGTCAGGGAGCTGGCAAGACTCATTGTGCTCTATGGGATTGACATAACCAATATTGATCCTGAACCTGCCGACGAGCCGATGGCATTGCGCAGCTCGGCATCATTGCTGGCAGAGACGGCCGGAGGCATTACAGAATCTGTGCTGCGGACGCTGGCAGCGAGGAAGGGTGAAAAGGAGGCTGAGAAACCGGCGCTGAAGAAGCTTCGAAATACAGGTAACTTCCGTGAAACAATGGTTTCCATTGGCGGAAGAAGCTACTCTGTGGCCGTTGTTGACGGCCTGAGAGGGCTGGAAAAGATCAAGCAGATGGTTGAGACAGGTGCAAAGTATGACCTGGTGGAGGTGATGGCCTGCCCCGGGGGCTGCGTCAACGGAGGAGGAATGCTTCCGGCCGGTTCCAGGGAGGCTGTTCGCCAGCGATCAAGGTTTGTATGGCAGGCCGATGACCAGGAGGCGGTGCGCGGACCGGAACAGTCGGCCTCGGTTACCGACCTGTACGGCAGGATATTTGAACAGTATGCCGAGCTGGCTGACAAACAGCTGTTTCATACACACTTCAGCAGGAGGGATGTATTGCTTTAAAGGAGAGAGAACATGCTTGTATACACAATAAAGGAGCTGTGCCGGACATGCTACACATGCGTGAGGGAATGTCCTGCCCGAGCCATCCGGATCGTTGGCGGACAGGCCGAGGTGATAACCGAAAAGTGCATCGCCTGCGGTAACTGTACCAAGGTCTGCAGCCAGGGTGCCAAGGTATTCGTCAACACCACAGACCTGGTTCGTAAGGTTATTGCAAGGCCGGGAAAGAAGGCTGCAATAGTGGCACCAAGTTTCCCTGCCGAATTTCATGACGTGCCTGACTACATGAAAGTCGTCGGGATGATAAGGGCCCTGGGTTTTGATTATGTCTCAGAGGTCTCCTTCGGGGCCGACCTGGTGGCACACCGCTACCGCAACCTCATAAGTGAGGCAGGCAAAAAAAATTACATCTCCTCTGACTGTCCTGCAATTGTATCATTCATAAGGTTTTATCATCCTGACCTGACGCCTGAGCTAGTTCCGGTTGTATCACCAATGGTTGCAATGAGCAGGGTCATGAGAAAAAAATACGGAGATGACCTCTCTGTGGTCTTCATCGGACCATGCGTTGCCAAAAAGGCAGAAACTGCGGAGGTGGATGCCGCAATCACGTTCATTGAGCTGCGTGAGATGCTGGAGCAGTCGGGTATCAGCCAGGAGAACGCCGGGTCATCTGAGTTTGATCCGCCGCTCGGCGGAAGAGGGGCCATATTTCCAGTGACGAGGGGCCTGCTCCAGACTGCGGGTGTCAATGATGATGCCATTACCGGTAATATCATTGCCGCCGAGGGAAGGATAGGGTTTCAGGAGGCAATCAAGGAGTACGAGCAGGGAATGATCGGGGGGCAGCATCTGGAACTGCTCTGCTGTGAGGGATGCATTATGGGTCCAGGGATGAGCAAGGGCGGCAAGCAGTACAACAGAAGGGCACAGGTCAGCTCCTATGCCCAGAAAAAAATGTCAGAACTTGATATGGAGGAGTGGAGGAAAAACCTCGAGCTCTATGACATGCTTGATCTCTCCGTACGCTACCGCCCGGAGGACAAGCGGCAGCTGATTGCCCCGGATGACGATGAGGAGGTACGGCAGGTGCTGGCTTCGATGGGCAAGCTGAGCGACAAGGACCACCTTAACTGCGGGGCATGCGGATATGATACCTGTTTTGACCACGCCATCGCAATAATCAAGGGGCTGGCTGAGGAGGAGATGTGTCTGCCATATACAATTGAGAAACTGCATAAGTCGGTACAGGACCTGGCTCTCTCCAATGCAAAGCTGACAACCATGCAGAACGCCCTCAAACAGTCTGAGAAGCTTGCACACATGGGTCAGCTCTCTGCAGGCATCGCCCACGAGCTCAATAACCCCCTGGGCGTGGTGATCATGTACAGCAACATCCTGCTTGACGAGGCAAGGGCCGAAGACCCCCTGAGGGAGGACCTGCAACTGATTGTGGAGCAGGCGGCCAGGTGCAAGAAGATTGTTGCCGGTTTGCTCAATTTTGCCCGCAAGAACCAGGTGAACCACCAGTTCATCGATATAAGAAAACTGACCGAAAGCAGTGTCGCGGGAGTAGTCTTTCCGGATAACGTAAAAGCGGTCATTGAGGACCGGACAACGAGTCCTGACGCCTCAATAGACTCAGAACAGATGACCCAGGTGCTTACCAACCTGTTCCGGAACGCAATTGACGCTATGCCTGACGGCGGAACCCTGACGGTGACACTCGAGGATACCCCCAGCGACGTAATATTCATCATATCGGATACCGGAACAGGTATCAGGGAGGAAGACAAGCCCAAGATCTTCGAACCCTTCTTTACAACAAAGGGTATCGGCAGGGGCACTGGGCTGGGACTTGCAACAACTTATGGCATTGTAAAGATGCACAAGGGACAGATAACGGTGGAGTCCAACGGCGATCCGGCGAAAGGTCCCACGGGAACCACATTCAGGATTATCCTTCCAAGGAGACCTGAATAATTGAACGACTTGTAATAGCGATAAGAAGGAATTAACAATACAACCAATAATAATGAGTAAAATTTATACGGTACTGCTCGTCGACGATGACCCGGATTACCTCTTCCAGGTAGCATTCTACCTGCGTAAGGCGGGCTTCGAGGTGATGGCCGTGGAGAGTCAGGCGGAGGCTGAGCAGGTAATTGCCAGGATGAAACCCGATATTGCTATCTTCGATCTTATGATGGAGAGTGATGACAGCGGTTTTATTCTTTGCTACAAGCTAAAAAGGAGGTATCCCGAAGTGCCGGTCATCCTGGCAACTGCCGTCTCCCGGGAGACAGGGATCACCTTCGGGCTGAGCGGCGGACAGGACCGCGACTGGATAAGGGCTGATCTCTACCTTGAGAAAGGGGTGAGGCCTGAACAGATGGAACTGGAAATCAGAAAGCTTCTAAAGATCTGACTATGGCTCAATTAAAAATACTTGTAGTTGATGATGAACCCGGTATCAGGTCCGGGGTACACAGGATACTTGGTAACTTTCATGTTACCTATCCATTTATGGATGAGGACTATACGTTTAATATCCTCGAGGCGGCAACCGGTGAGGAGGGAATAGAGATAATTGACCGCGAGATGCCCGATATCCTCCTGCTTGACAACAAGCTGCCGGGAATACAGGGAGTCGAGGTGCTTGAATACGTCAGGAAAAAGAACTATGACATTGTGGTGGCGATGATCACCTCCTATGCCTCCATCGATGTGGCTGTAAGGGCACACAACGACGGGGCCATCGATTTCATCCCGAAGCCCTTTACACCGCAGGAGCTGAAGGCATCCATCGAACAGATAACCAAGCAGCAGTACCTGCGACGGATAACCCATAAGCTCAAGGTGGAGGGCAGGAAAGTACGTTTCCAGTTTCTTTCGGTACTGTCACATGAGATGAAGGCCCCGCTGAACGCAATTGAGGGTTACCTGAAGATGATGCAGGAGAGGCAGATGGGAGATTCACTGGATGAATATTCCTCAGCAATCGAAAGGTCCCTGCAGAGGATTGACAGCATGAGGCACCTTATTATGGACCTGCTCGACTTTACAAAGGTGAGTTTCGAGAGACATGTGGAAAAGATGCAGAATGTTAACCTGAAGGAACTTGTATCAATGGCTGTGGTAACCGTAAGTCCTTACGCAATTCATAAGGATATACAGTTCGTGACCGAGGTCAAGGGGTGTGAAACAATCTGGGCTGACCCCAATGACTTCGAGATAATCATGAACAACCTGGTCTCAAATGCCGTGAAGTACAACAGGCCTGGCGGAACCGTGACCGTCACCCTCGACTGCAATGATAACGAGTTCACCCTTTCAGTGGCGGACACCGGCATCGGCATGAACAGTGATGAGCGCGAGATGTTGTTTGAGGAATTTTCAAGGATCAAGAACGACAAGACACGAAACATCAGCGGCAGCGGGCTTGGCCTTTCCATTGTCAGAAAAGTGGTGGATCTCTATCACGGCGTAATCAATGTGGAGAGTGCTCCTGATAAAGGGTCTGTCTTCACTGTTATAATACCAACATCTCAGGTTTCAAATCTAAAGACTGGAATATGAAGACACTCCCGGGAAAGACCGTAGAACGTCTGAGTCAGTACAGGAGGGCGCTGACCGCCAGCCTTGCTGCCAACCGCAATTATGTTTTCTCACATGAGCTTGCTGCTATGCTTCACATTACCGCTGTTCAGGTCAGGCGTGACCTGATGCTCATCGGATATGGCAGTGTAATGCGCAAGGGTTATGATGTCAGAGAACTGATAAAGACCATCGGGTCAATAATAGATGCACCTAACGGACTCAACGTGGCAATCATCGGGATGGGTAACCTGGGCCGGGCCATCACGGGATATTTCAGGGGCAAACGAACCAACATGAACGTGGTTGCAGCCTTTGATGTTGATCCCCAGAAGGTTGATAAGGTGGTTGCCGGAGTGCGCTGCTACAACATCAGCCAGTTGAGAAAGCTGAGGGAGGAGCTTGACATAACGGTTGCCGTGCTTGCCATTCCGGCTGATCAGGCCGTATCCATGGCCGGAATGCTTGTCGGCAACGGAATCAGAGGCATTATGAACTTCACCACCGTGTCCCTGAATGTTCCTGATACAGTCTACCTTGAGGAATTTGACATGATCACCTCTATCGAGAAAGTGGCCTACTTTGTCAAGGAAAACCAGCAGCCTTCAGGGCAATGAGGGTTTTCAGGAGCTTTGAGGAGGCCTCGGTTATCAGTGCGCCGGTGGTGACTACCGGCACATTTGACGGTGTGCATATCGGCCATCGCACAATTATCAACAGGCTAAAGAAGCTTGCCGATGAACACGGCGGCGAAAGCGTCCTGATCACCTTCCATCCCCATCCGCGCGTTGTGCTCTACCCGGAAACTGCCGGCAAGGGCCTCAAGCTCATCTGCTCTCAGGAGGAGAAAATTGAGCTTCTGCGGAAGTCGGGACTTGACAACATTATTATAATTGAATTTACCCGCGACTTTGCGCAGATAACAAGCGAGGAGTTCGTTCGTGATATCCTCTGCGGCATCCTGGGCGCAAAAGTGATAGTTGTCGGTCATAATCATCATTTCGGATTCAACCAGCAGGGCGACTACCGCACTCTCTGGACATGGAGGGAGAAATACGGCTTTGAGGCTGAGGAGATACCTATGCAGGAGGTACAGAATGAGACAGTCAGCTCAACACGCATCAGGCAGGCGCTGACGGAAGGATATATCCAGCGCGCAAATGCCTACCTCGATCATTTCTACCTGGTTATCGGCACTGCCTATAAGGACGATCCGGGCCTGGCACCGCAGATTCCCATGATACGCATCCCGGTGACTGATGTGACCAAGCTTGTTCCTGCTCCAGGTCTCTATGCTGTTTCGTGCGCCGCTGATACTTTCTATTCGAGGGGAATGGCTTACATTCCGGACAGCGGGTTGACGCTGCCTGATCTGTTCCTTCATCTTGAGAATTATGAGAGTGACATTCCAGGCAAACGAATTACAATGTTCTTTCATAAGCGGCTGGATGCCAGTCGTTTGTTGACAGATCCTGTAAGAGCCGTTTCTGCCGGAGTACGGGAGATGGAGGAACTTATATTCTGACCGGCCCGGACAACAGGTGGCTGAAATTCGTATCTTTGTATATTAATGTTGAAAGTGAGGAAGGAAATAAATAAATTGAGAAATGAAATTCAATCCTGAAAAATGCAGTATACCGGATCGCCGGATGGAACCTTTTATTGATCCGGCAGAGCTATGGGCACATATAAATAACAACAAGGCTGACAAGGTCAGGGTGAGGGAACTGATAGCAAAGTCACTCTCCAAGGAACGGCTGACACTCGCTGAGACGGCTGCTCTTATAAATGCAGAAGGTGAGCTGGTTGAGGAGATAAAAGCCGGCGCACGCGAGCTGAAGAAAAGGGTCTATGGCAACAGGATAGTGCTGTTTGCCCCACTCTATATAGGCAACAAATGCACAAACAACTGCCAGTACTGCGGTTTCCGGGTTACCAATAAGGACGCAAAGCGAAAGACACTCAACGATGCCGAGATAACAGCCGAGGTGGAGGCCCTGGAGGATAACGGCCAGAAGAGACTCATCCTCGTCTACGGCGAGCACCCTGAGTACGGACCCGACTTTATCGCACATACAGTCAGACTGGTGTACGGCATAAAGAAGGACAGGGGAGAAATTCGCAGAGTGAACATCAATGCTGCACCTCTTGACATTGACGGATTCCGCACGGTAGGCTCTGCAGGTATTGGCACCTATCAGATCTTCCAGGAGACATATGACCCGGAGGCTTACAAATTGTATCACCTGGGAGGAAAGAAAAGAGACTATGAATGGAGGCTCACTGCCCTCGACAGAGCCCAGGAAGCAGGTATTGATGACGTCGGAATAGGCGCCCTGTTCGGTCTCTATGACTGGAGGTTCGAGGTGATGGGCCTCGTGAGACACACCAACCACCTGGAGGCCTGCTATAATGTGGGTCCTCATACAATATCCTTCCCGAGGATCAAGGATGCATCGGCGCTGAACCTGAACGGGAAGTATTATGTCAATGATGACCACTTCAAGAAGCTGATAGCCATTCTTCGCCTTGCGGTACCATATACCGGGCTGATACTCACTGCCAGGGAGGCGCCGGACGTGCGCGCCGAGGCAATGGCCTTCGGCGTATCTCAGATCGACGGTGGCACGAAGCTGGAACTGGGAGGCTATTCTGCCTCAAAAAATGCAGAGCAAAACCTCAACCGTGAGCAGTTTAAAATCAATGATGAAAGATCTCTTGCCGACGTCATTGACGAACTGATAGAAAACGATTATATCCCCTCGTTCTGCACTGCATGCTACCGCCTCGGCCGCACCGGTGAGCACTTCATGGAGTTCTCCGTGCCTGGATTTATCAAGCGCTATTGCACCCCCAACGCCATTCTCACACTCTCTGAGTATATTGTTGACTACGCTTCTCCCGAGCTGGCAGAGAAGGGATGGAAGGCAATTGAAAAGAATATGGTTGACCTTGACGAGGGAATGAAGCAGAGCATCAGGGCAAAATTAGAACGCATCAGGAACGGAGAAAGAGACCTTTATTACTAAAATATACAATCATGGTCAGAGTATTGGGTATTAAGATCACCGACAGGATCAAGGAGGCAGGGCTGGTACAGAAAGCCCTTTCTCAGCATGCCGGCGTGGTCAGCACCAGGCTGGGATTTCATGAGCTTAACGATGAACTGTGCAGCCGCGAAGGTTTCATGGTCATCCACCTGGCAGGTCAGATTGACGACTGTGAGGCGCTGGTTCTGCAACTGAAAAAGATCGAGGGGCTCTTTGTTAAGGAGATGCTCTTTTCCCACGGCCTCTCGGATGCCTCCGTAGACTGCGACGGGACAACCATCCTCGGTGTCATGATTCCAAGGCGCGATGACTTGGGTCCACAGGTACAGGCATTGCTGACAACCTACGGGTGTGTAATCCGCACCAGGCTGGGTGTCAACGAGGTATGGTTCGGCGAGCCTGCCGGCCTGATACTCCGTGAGCTGGCCGGCGACAGGAGCCAGTTTGCCTCCCTCGAGCGCTCCCTGCGAGAGATCGAGGAGATAGCTATCGGACGGAGCTGCTTTCCTGCCTGAGAGGGAAGACAAAT